>JAUWKW010000267.1 GCA_030614035.1 Chromatiales bacterium
TAGAAATAATCCGAGCACAGCCGAAAAGGTAAAAATTCGCACGCGGTTCCAATGCCAGCGGCGACGACCGATTTCTAATTGCCTGCTATTGACGACCAAGCGTGTAGCTAACCTGGGCTTGCGGGTAGCGTTACCGGCACGTTGTTGTTCACGGCGCAGAGGCGCTGGCGAACGGCCGGGCGTGGTTCGTACTCTACACCAAACTCGTACGCCACGACATTCAGCAGGGGATCAAATACCTCGAGTAGTTCCCCCGGGCGCAGCAAGTAGTCGGGGTTACTCGGTCGACCGTAGCGCTCATTCCCCTGGCCGAAGCTCTCGTAGATCAAGACGCCGTTGGCGCCAAGGGCGTGGGCCAGATTTGAAAGCAGCGGCCGATGCAGGTAGTTGACCACGACGATCCCGTCAAACGACTGACCTGCAAATGGCCATTCGTCTCCCTCCAGGTCGGCTAGCAGCGTATCGATCGTTGCCACGGATTCCAGACCGGCCAGGGCCGACGCGTCGATGTCGGTCGCAAGCACGCGGTATCCGAGACCGGCGAGGTAGCGGGAATTGCGGCCACTGCCGGAGGCTAAGTCCAGTACCGTACCGTCTTCCGGTATCAGCGCCGCCCAGCGCTTGACCCAGCCGGAAGCCGCATCTGGCAGGTCGTGTCCCTTAGCCGGGTCGTTCATGGTTTTGATTGCTCGTGGATTTTTTGTGATTGTGTCTGCCCACGTAGTATAGGCGCTGCATCCGGTGACTTCGCCACCGGGGCATCAGCACTCAAACGAGACTTTTGATCTGTGTTATTGGGTCCGGCCTACGCCTCCGCTATAGTGGCGCATGCGGTTTTCAATCGCTCAGGGAGAACCAAATGACACCGCGGTATCGCGTATGTGCGTGCCAGACGATTATTCGGCCAGTTACCGAGGACGTTGCTAGCCCTGCGGATGCCCGGGCGATCATCCGGGACAATCTTGACGCCGCGCTGAACCTGATGTGGAAGGGCGTCGGAAACTACCTCGGAGCGGTTCGGCTCGTGACCTTTCCCGAGATGTTTTTGACGTTGGCTCCGGTTGGTTGGCGCAACAGGCCATCATCCGATTGGCTCGAACTGGCCTGCTTGGAAATTCCTGGTCCGGAACTCGAGCCTCTGTTAAATGCCGCCCGGGAAGCGGGAGTCTATATTGGCGCAAATGCCTATGAGTTCGATCCGCGCTGGCCAGGTCGGTATTTCAATACGTCTTTCCTGGTGGACCCCAACGGTGATGTAATCCTGAAATACCGACGCTTGCACAGTTCTGTCACGCCATCACCACATGATTTCCTGGATGAGTACGTTGCAGAATATGGCTGGGATGCGCTGTTTCCCGTTGCGGACACCGAGCTGGGCCGCATCGCTATGTTTCCATGCATGGAAGTACTAACACCCGAGGTGGCTCGGATGTATGCGCTCAAGGGTGCCGAAGTCCTGTTGAATCCGACCAACGATTCGGCAGATTTTCCGGGCTGGACTGCGTGCAAGCAGGCTCGCGCATTGGAAAATAACTGCTATTTGATTTCGACGAATGCAGGCGGCTGGTTATCGAAAAGAGGATTACTCGAGTCTACCAACGCCGGCGGCACTATCATGGTCGATTACATGGGCAGAATTTTCGAGGAGGCGCGTCCGGCGGGTGAAAGTATGAAGGCCAGGGGACTGATCGATATCGAGCAGCTTCGGGCGCACCGGCACTCGTCCAATGTGCTGAATGTTATTGCACAGCTGCGGACGGAGCTGTACACGGGCTACCAGCAGACGATCACGCCGCCCAACCGATTCAAGGATCCTATGAAAGACCATTCCGAACTGCGGAAGCTGTATGCGGAAGTCATGGAAAAAATGACGAAGCAGGGAATCTTTCCTCGTCCGATCTACTCGGATGAGTAGTACAGTAGTTGATAAAGAGTCAGCGGCAATTTTGATTAAAGCCGCGCACATGAAAAATACGGGGGATACGATCGATGGGACGTAAGATACTGGTGTTCGGTGGTACGCGTGGTACTGGCCTGGAGGCGATAAAGCTGCTGGTCGCCCGAGGTGATGAAGTGACAGTCATGCTGCGGCCCACCTCTGATCGCAGCGGGCTTGAACCGCTGGATGTCAACATCGTCGAAGGCAACGCGCTGGATCGCGCCGACATCGAGGCAGCATTTGCAGCAGCCAAGCCTGACGCGGTGATCAACAGCCTTGGTGGCAAACGCGACGAACCTCGCCCGGATCTGGAAGGGACTATCAGTATTGTCGACGCTGCCGAAGCAGCGGGAGTCCGGCGCGTTGTTATGGTTACGGCCGTGGGGGCCGGCGACAGCGCGGATGCACTATCGCCAAACGCATGGAAATTCCTCGGACCGGTCATTGAGTTAAAGACCCAGGCGGAAGATCGTCTGACCGGAAGCAAGCTGGACTACACGATTCTGCGGCCCGGGGGCATGGCGTCGGATCCCGCGACCGGCACAGCGATTAAAACCGAGGATCATTCGGTGATGGGCATGATCAATCGCGCGGACCTCGGGGCCTTGGTGGTCGAATGCCTGGATGATGACAGCACCATAGGCCATATCTATCACGCGACCGATCCAGGAATTGACAAGCAGCCGCCGTTGCAACGGGGCGAACAGCTTGGCCCCGGTCCGAAACCCTGATTGGCTGACGACATGGGCTACGGTCCCCCACAGCGGGAAATCCCGGAGGGGCCGTGAGCGTCGTCGGGAACGAGCCCGGGCATGGACGCCCGGCGAGTGGACG
>JAUWKW010000253.1 GCA_030614035.1 Chromatiales bacterium
GTGTGGTGCAGGCCCCGGCTTTCGCGGCGCGACAACGCGCTGCTGATGATCAGCTCGGCCACCGCCACCAGGTTGCGCAGTTCAACCAGGTTATTGTTGATTATGAAATTGCTGTAGTAATCGCGAATCTCTTCCTGCAAAAGCTCGACGCGATGCATGGCGCGCTGCAGGCGCTTGTCGGTGCGGACGATCCCGACGTAGTCCCACATCGCCCGGCGCAATTCGTCCCAGTTGTGCGTGACGACGATTTGCTCATCAGGGTCGGTAACCTGGCTTTCGTCCCAGGCAGGGACAGGCCGCTCGTCGAGGTCGTCTAGTGCCAGATCGCGTTGAATCTGCTCGCTGGCCGCCGTTGCAAAGCCCAGGCACTCCAGCAAAGAGTTGCTGGCCAGCCGGTTCGCACCGTGCAGGCCAGTGAACGCACATTCGCCGATTGCGTACAGCCCCGTCAGATCCGTGTGCCCGTCGAGGTTGGTGACCACGCCACCACAGGTGTAATGAGCGGCCGGCACGACCGGTAGCGGTTCTGTCGTCATATCGAAGCCGTACTCGGCGCAGCGTTTTGAAATATTCGGAAAGTGCGAACGGATAAAGTCGGCCGGTTTATGGCTGATGTCCAGATAGACGCAGTCGTAACCGCCGCGCTTCATCTCGTAGTCGATCGCACGAGCTACGATGTCTCGAGGCGCCAACTCAGCATTAGGATCATGGTCCGGCATAAACCGCCGGCCGTCCGGCAGTTGCAACTGCCCACCCTCGCCGCGCACGGCCTCGGAAACCAGAAATGATTTAGCCTGCGGGTGGTACAAACAAGTCGGGTGGAACTGGACGAACTCCATGTTTGCCACCCGGCAACCGGCCCGCCAGGCCATCGCTATGCCGTCGCCGGTCGATGTGTCGGGGTTGCTCGTATACAGATAGACCTTGGAGGCACCACCGGTCGCGAGCACGATGGTCTGCGCGGTCAGCGTGACAACCTTGCCGGAGGTTTTGTCCAGCGCATAGATACCCAGGCTGCGGTCTGGTCCCGGATAGCCGAGCCTGGCGCTGGTGATGATATCGACAGCGATGTGCTCTTCGAACATGCGGATGTTCGGATGACGGCGCACCTTCCCCTCCAGCGTCTGTATGACCGCCTGGCCCGTCGCGTCGGTTGCGTGGATCACGCGCCGGTGACTGTGGCCACCCTCTTGGGTCAGGTGCAACTCTTTCCCGGTATCTTCGCGCGTGAACGGGACCTGCTGCTCGATCAGCCACTCCACGCAATCGGGCCCCTGGTCGACTACGAATTCAACTGTCTTTCGATGGCACAGCCCGGCGCCTGCATTGATGGTGTCCTCTATATGCGACTCGATCGAATCATCTTTGCCGAACACCGCGGCAATACCGCCCTGAGCGTAATAACTGGAACCGTCGTCGAGCGACCGCTTGGCCAACAGCCCGACGTGAGTGCCGGAATCGGCAAGACGCAAAGCGACGGTCAGACCTGCGAGGCCGCCGCCGAGGACGAGGACCGGCGTGTACTCCTGCTGTGGCATGCTGAACGGCTCAGTTGCGGCCGACCTCCAGCATTCGCTCGAGCGAGGCACTGGCCCGCTTGGCGACCTCCCGGTCTAACGTAATCTCGTATTCGAGATTGCGGAGCGAATGCAGAATTTTCGGCAGCGTGATGCGCTTCATGTGCGGACAGAGATTGCACGGACGAATGAAGTCGACCTCCGGATACTCGACCGCGACATTGTCGCTCATCGAACACTCGGTAATCATGACAACCTGTTTAGGCTTCGTTTCGCCCACATGCTTGATCATGCCGGATGTGGAACCGACAAAATCGACCTCGGCCAGTACCTCGGGTGGACATTCCGGATGGGCGATTATATGAATGTCCGGATAGGACTTGCGGTAATCGCGAATTTCTTCGGCCGAAAATCTCTCGTGAACTTCACAGGTTCCATCCCAAAGGATCAGTTCAACGTCGGTTTGGGTCGCAACATAGCGGCCGAGATAGGCGTCCGGCAAAAAGATCACGCGATCGACGCCGAGCGATTCAACAACTTGCACGGCATTCGCTGATGTACAGCAGATGTCAGTTTCCGCCCTGACGTCGGCATAGGTGTTGACATAGGTTACGACCGGCACGCCGGGGTGCCGTTTCTTGAGTTGGCGGACATCTTCGCCGGTAATTGACGCGGCCAGCGAACACCCGGCGTCAAGATCGGAAATCAATACCGTCTTGTCATAGCTGAGAATCTTCGCTGTCTCGGCCATAAAGCGCACCCCGCAGAGCACGATGATGTCGGCGTCGGTTTTGGCGCCTTCCTGGGCCAGGCCTAATGAATCGCCAGCGGAATTGGCGACTCCATGAAAGATTTCCGGCGTCTGGTAATTGTGAACGAGCAGAATCGCGTTCCGCTCACGCTTTAGTTCATTGATCGCAGCGATATAAGGGGCATGCACCGGCCATTCGACGTCCGGGATGACGTTTTTCAAGCGGTCGTAGGCTGCCGCCGTGGCCCGCTCTACGGCCGGTGTATATTCAAGCGGCTGCGCCTTTTCAAACGTAGTAACCACTCAAACTCTCGCTCGTTGTATAACGTTATGCATAACTTATTTGATCATTCCCGCTCATCCGAAGTTCCAACATGATCCAGAAGTATATCGTTAGTCAGTCCGGACCGTATAGGCGCTGCGCGCCTTTCACTATAAGGTGTTTGCGGTATTGCTCCAGCGCTCACCGGACCAGCTTGTCATAACGGTCCGCCGATTCAACTGTCGCAATTCGACTCCCGGAAAGCATCGTCAAATGCATCGCTGACGTTCCGGTGCGTCGCATGGCGCGGGCGACCGAAGGGCCTCCATGCTCAACCGCGAGCGGCGACGAGTCGGGACGTCATTCGCTGGTTGCAGGCGCTACAACCTCACTTGCCACTTCAACTAGCGGGGCAGCATCGAGCCGAACCCGGTAATCAGGATCCGCATAGACAAATTGAATCACGCCGGCGGCA
>JAUWKW010000021.1 GCA_030614035.1 Chromatiales bacterium
TTCCGGCCAGCGTCGTGGTTTTGCCGGATCCGGTCGCTCCAACCATCAAAACCAATCAACGGCGGAACATCACCAGTTCCTGGAGAATGGCAGGCATACCCAGTTCTTCCAGGGTTGGCACCTCTGCGGTCAAATGGCGCATAACCATGCCGACATTCCCACGCTGATGAAATACGTTGACCCGAAAGCGACCCAGGCCCGTTTTGGAGATGGCGAAATCGAGCTCGAGTTCTCGATTGAAATAGTCCATCTGCTCTTCGTCCATCAGCTCCCTGGCCGCTTGCCGCCCCATTTTCGGCGTCAGTTCGAGTTTATTGCCCGGCATTATCTTGCCCTCGATCTTGATCTTGACCGGCGAATGACTGGTAAAAAACATGTCCGAGGCTTTCTTCTCGACCATGAGTTTAAATAAAGGTTGAACATTCATAGATTTTTAATTACTCAAGTAAACCGCGCGTTGACTAATGATCACACGCCCAGGGCTTTCCCGCCCCCTTCATCATGCAATTTCAGGCTGTCAGACTGACTTGTCTCGAGAACTTTTTCGCGTTTGCTTTCCAGTTTGATTTTTAATCGCAACTCGTTCTTGGAGTCGGCATTTCTCATTACCTCCTCGTAAGATATGGTTCCTTTCTCATACAATGCGAAAAGTGACTGATCGAACGTCCGCATTCCAAGGCGTGTCGACTTCGCCATGATTTCCTTAATCCGCGCCACCTCGCCTTTGAATATGAGGTCAGATATAAGCGGCGAAGCCAGCATGATCTCCATTGCCGCGACGCGCCCCTCTCCATTTTGCCGGGGTATGAGTCTCTGGGAAATCAGGGCTTCGACATTCAGTGACAGGTCCATCAACAGTTGCGAGCGTTTTTCTTCGGGGAAAAAGTTGATGATCCGGTCGAGAGCCTGATTGGCGTTATTGGCATGCATGGTTGCCAGGCAGAGATGCCCGGTTTCGGCGAATTGGATCCCATATTCCATGGTTTCCCGATCGCGAATCTCGCCGATCAGGATCACGTCGGGCGCCTGTCGGAGAGTATTCTTCAGTGCCGCATGCCAGGACTCGGTATCAACACCAACCTCGCGCTGGGTAATAACGCAGTTTCCGTGAGGATGTACGTATTCGACCGGATCCTCAATCGTGACGATATGTCCACGCGAGCTGTTATTGCGATGGCCCACCATGGCCGCAAGCGTTGTTGACTTACCGGAGCCGGTCGCACCGACGATTATCACGAGCCCACGCGTCGTCATCGCGATTTCCTTCAGGTTACCGGGAAGCTCGAGTTCCTCAACCGTCGGGATCTTCGTAATGATCGTACGCAGAACAGCACCAACCTGTCCCTGCTGAATGAACGCGCTTACCCGAAATCGGCCAATACCCTGCGGGTTAATCGCGAATTGACATTCTTTCGTCGCATCGAAATCTCTCGCCTGCCGGTCATTCATGATCGACCGGACCAGCACCGCGGCCTGATCGGGTTCCAGTTCTTGTTGCGCGGCCCGGTGGACTTCTCCGTCGATCTTGATTGCCGGGGGAAAACCGGCGGTTATGAACAAATCGGAACCGCCTTTGGCAACCAGCTTCTTCAACAGTGTCTGCATCATTCGGGTTGCTTGATCGCGTTCCATTATCCTATCTCCGACTGAGCATTAGTCCTCCGCATTGCGGACCTGACTTCAGAAGTTCTCCTTGTTGACGGCCTTGAAACGCGCCTCTTCCTTACTGATCAAACCCTTGGCCATCAGCTCCTGGAGATTCTGATCCAATGTCTGCATGCCCTGGCCCTGGCCGGTCTGAATCGCCGAATACATCTGGGCTATCTTTCCTTCTCTGATCAGGTTACGAATTGCCGGAGTGCCGATCATGATTTCATGGGCGGCTATACGACCGCCCCCGGTTCGTTTTAGCAAGGTCTGGGAGATTACAGCCCGCAGTGATTCAGAAAGCATCGACCGGACCATCTCTTTCTCCTGTGCCGGAAATACATCGACGATACGGTCAATGGTTTTGGCAGCAGAACTCGTATGAACCGTCCCGAATACCAGATGTCCAGTCTCGGCTGCGGTCAATGCCAGACGAATGGTCTCCAGATCCCGCATTTCACCAACCAGAATCACATCGGGATCTTCGCGCAACGCCGACCTAAGCGCCTCGCTGAAACCCAGGGTGTCACGATTCACTTCACGTTGATTTATCAGCGATCGTTTGCTCTCGTGAACGAATTCAATTGGATCCTCAATCGTCAAAATATGGTCTGGTTTGTTCTCATTCACGTGATGAACCATCGCCGCGAGCGTAGTTGACTTGCCCGAACCGGTCGGACCCGTAACTAGAACGATGCCTCGCGGGTACATGGATATGTCTTTAAAGATTATTGGAGCCTGCAAATCCTCAAGGGTAAGAATGTCGGATGGAATAGTTCGGAAAACTGCCCCTGCACCTCGCGATTGGTTAAAAGCATTCACGCGAAACCGTGCCAGTTTAGGAATTTCAAATGAAAAGTCTGTTTCGAGAAATTCCTCATAATCCTTGCGCTGTTTGTCGTTCATGATGTCGTATATCATGCTGTGCACATCTTTATGTGTAAGCGAAGGCATGTTGACTCTTTTCACATCGCCGTCCACACGAATCATCGGAGGAACACCAGCCGAAAGATGAAGGTCGGACGCGTTGTTCTTGACCGAAAAGGCCAGCAATTGAGCAATATCTACTGCCATAACCAATCCCCACAAAGGAGCCGTGCAACCCATAAGGGTTGGCGTATTTACCATAACCGGCCACTTCTGAATCGTTAGTATAGACATCCAATAGAGACGGATCGTGACGCGTATCACGAAACACTTGAAGGATTTGAAGAATCGCATCGCCGCAGCAGCCCTTGAGGCAGGCCGGGACCCTGCGGATATCCAAATTCTTGCCGTCAGCAAAAATCAGCTCACCAGCGCCGTTCGGGAAGCAGCCGCTTCCGGGTTGATGCGGTTTGGCGAAAACTATCTCCAAGAGGCGTCAGAAAAAATTCGGGAGTGCGGCGAGAATCTCGAGTGGCATTTCATTGGAACTATTCAGTCAAATAAGACCGGCACAATCGCTGGTTCTTTCGATTGGGTACAAACCGTTGCGTCGTCACGAATTGCTCAGCGACTAAGCCGTCAACGGCCAGAAGGCAACTCTGATCTGCAGGTATGCATTCAGGTCCGGTTGGACCCTGAGGGCAAACACGGTGGCGCTCCTGTCGGCGAAGTGGTGAGGCTGGCCGAGCAAATTGACAGCTTGCCACGGCTGCGGCTGCGCGGACTGATGGGAATGCCGATACCAACATCGAACATAGAAGAGCAACGTCGCCCGTTTCGCGAATTGCACCTCTTGATGGAGCGCCTTCGGGACCAAGGACACCACATCGATACACTGTCGATGGGAATGTCCGGCGACCTGGAGGCCGCGATACTCGAAGGCACCACGATGCTTCGGATTGGCACCGGCGTATTCGGGCCACGGGAAGCTCCGCCGACAGCAGGGTAAGATGTATAAATGGGTACGGCCGACAGACAGATCGGATTTATCGGTGGGGGGAACATGGGCCAGGCGATCATGCGCGGGCTCATACAGGCAGGCCACTCCCCACGGCTTCTTAGTGTGGCTGATCCTGATCGCACATGCCGGGCTGAGTTGCGAAATTTGCACGCGGAGTTGTTTATCAGTCCGGACAATCTTGCCGTCGCTGAAAAAGCCGACGCTTTAGTGCTCGCTGTCAAACCGCAGATGATTCGAACGGTTGCCGAAGAAACGGCAGAGTTGGAATGTCCGCCTGATCAGATGATCGTATCGATTGCTGCCGGCACAACCATAGGATCATTGCATGCCTGGCTTGGATCTGAGGTCCCGGTAGTCAGGCTAATGCCGAACCAACCCGCGTTGATAGGCGCAGGAATATCGGTCCTGACGCCGAGCGCAACGGTAACCGAACCGCAGCGGGAACTTGCTGACTATATTGCCAACTCAATCGGTACCGCAATCTGGCTCGACGACGAAAGCCTGATCGACGCCGCAACTGCAGTTTCAGGCAGCGGCCCAGCATATTTCTATCTGCTGATGGAATTGATCGAAAACTCGGCACTCGAGTTCGGGTTCAGCAAGGATGTAGCCAGTAAGCTTACGGTCGGTACGGCGCTAGGTGCCGCTAGGATCGCGGACAGTGTCGGACCGGATCTCGCCGATTTGAGAAGGCGAGTGACGTCGCCGGGCGGCACTACCGCCGCGGCGCTCAAGGTTCTGGAGGATGCGGAAATTCGTGATATCTTCCGCAGGGCGCTGGAGGCGGCCCGGGATCGGTCCGCCGAATTGGGAAAATCGGGCTCTGGTAACGACTGAAATCAGTGTTGCACCAGACTGACTGATTCGGAGAACAACCGACAGTTGTCTGACAGGCCCACCAACTCATATGGAAGAGTCTCAGCATGGAAGATGCGCTGATTTTTGTTTTCCGGGCACTGATCGAACTTTACATCATTACATTCGTTCTGCGATTGATCATGCAGTGGATAAGGGCGGACACGAGGAATCCACTGGTGCAATTTATTCTTCGGGTGACCAACCCGCTGGTTGTTCCTCTACGCCGCTACGTCCCCACCGCTTGGGGATTCGATACGGCTACCTTTATCGTACTGTTCGTTATCCAGGCCCTTGCGACGACGGCTTTACTCAATGTGGCCTGTACGGTTACACCTCACATTGGCCAAATAATTTCGCTGAGCCTTTTGCGCCTGGTTCACCTTGCGCTGAACGTTTATCTGTTTCTGATTCTGGCCTATGTCATATTGAGCTGGATCGGCCCGGGCGGCTACAATCCCGCCGTTAGCCTGCTAGGCAACATCGTGCAACCTGCATTACGGCCGCTGCGGCGATGGATCCCGCCGATTGCCGGCATCGATTTATCCGCATTGTTTGCGCTCATCCTCATCGGATTTATTATGCGCCTGCTACCTTCAGGCCGTGCAATTACGGGACTGGCCTGTGCATCGTTCGGCGGCAGTATGTAGCTTTGTGGGGAAGGCTTACAGGACTTTTGGCAGAAACCCAAGGCCAAACCAGAATAACTTACTCTGCCCGTACCTGATGCTTCAAGCGAACCACGTCCGATGGTGAAACGTACAGCAGATCGGCGATCTTACGGACGAGGTATTCCTCGTATCTATCGAGCTTGTCGTCGGCGAGTGCCACCTGCCACAACATTGCGATAACTTGCTGTTTGGCCCCAACGTCGAGTTCCTTGTGCAGCGCGCGCGTGAAATCATGCAAGCATGCCGCGTCGTCAAGGGCACCCTCGGCTTGGGCTAGCAGAACACTAGCTTCGCTTTCGGACATGCGAAAATGCGTCGCCAGAAGTCTGGCGATTTCGTCCTCCTCACTGTCGGTCTGATCAAAATCAGCTCTCGCCATTTCTACCAAAAGAGCTGCAAGCGCAAGTTGCACTGTTCCATCAGAGCCCTGATCAGCGTCCGCGGCTGGCTCGTCCAGACCGAGCAATTCTCTAAGTTTGTTTATCATGAACCCCTCTAAGACAAGCTATCTACCAGCGCCGCCCTCAATTGAATGAGCTGGCCATGGAAAAAGTGGCCGGCACCCGGAAACACAATCAGTTCCGGCCCGGGCGGCAGCTCGTTTACCCAAGCTACCACCTCGTCACAGCTTACAACATCATCTGCGTCTCCCTGAATAATCAGCCACGGGCAGGTCGGTTGTTCAGTTGCCAGGTCTTTAAACCTATCAACCGGTGGCGCAATACTGATTAACTGATCCGTATCCGTTTCCAAAGCGGCCCTGTATGAAACCATCGCACCAAAGGAAAATCCCGCCAGCCACAGCTTGGAGGCAGGATAGGTCTCGGTTGCCCAGCGCACGACAGCCAAAACGTCATCCGTTTCGCCAGTTCCGTCGGAATATTTCCCATCGCTCGCACCAACGCCGCGAAAATTGAACCGTACCGCTGGCATACCCAAGTCGTTCAGCGCACGGGCGATGGTATGCACGACCTTGTTCATCATGGTTCCTTGATGCAATGGATGTGGGTGGCATACCACGCCGACTGTCGTCCCCAGGCTATTCCCGGGCACCTCGAGCAAGGCCTCGATCCGACCGGTCGGCCCGGCAATAGTCAGTGCTTCCTTTTCTGGTGCGCGAGCATTCATTGCCCGATTATTGCACCAAGCTGTCGCGATCATGTCCAGTTCACAGACTTGTCAACCGAATATATTCTGGTAGTGACCGCCGCGGGGATGCACTAACATCCTCTTATGTCCACAGCGTACGGCACTGAGGTTGAGTCTTGAGCAAGGCGATGGAATTGGAGCAGCGTTTTGGGGCTGCAAACTATAATCCTCTTCCGGTGGTTCTGACCCGTGGCCAGGGTTGCCATGTTTGGGACGAAAATGGCAACAAGTATCTCGACATGATGGGGGCATATTCAGCGGTAAGCCACGGCCACGCACATCCTCGCTTGCTTTCCATTCTCAACGAGCAGGCGAACCGTCTAAGTGTTGTATCGCGTGCTTTTCATACAGACCGCCTGGGACAATTTCTCGAACGGGCCTGCGAGATCACGGGCCAGGATATGGCGCTGCCGATGAACACCGGGGCCGAAGCCGTCGAAACTGCCCTGAAGGGGGCGCGTCGGTGGGCCTATGAACGAAAACAGGTGCCCACGGATCAGGCCGAAGTCATAGTTTGTGAAGGCAATTTCCACGGTCGCACGCTGGCTGCAATCGCGATGTCTTCCGAGCCTGAATACCGCGAAAATTTTGGGCCATTGCCCAGCGGCTTTCGCCTGATTCCGTTTGGCGATGCGGACGCGCTGGACAGCGCGATTACGCCTAACACCGCCGCGTTTTTTGTCGAACCGATCCAGGGAGAGGGCGGCATCGTTATTCCGCCTGATGGCTATCTTGCGCGGTGTGCGGAAATCTGCCAACGCGAAAACGTGCTGCTGATCTGCGACGAAATCCAGACCGGGCTGGGGCGCACCGGGCATTTGCTGGCGTGTCATCACGATAAGGTGAAACCGGACGGTTTGCTGCTCGGCAAGGCTTTAGGCGGTGGAATCCTTCCGGTCTCTTTATTTCTCGCACGACGGGACGTTATGGAATTGTTTCGCCCCGGCAGCCATGGAAGTACCTTCGGTGGCAGCCCGCTTGCCGCGGCAGTCGCCAAAACGGCGCTAGACGTATTGCTGGACGAAGACCTGATCACTAACAGCAGGTTGATGGGCGAATACCTTCTTGACGGTCTGAAAAAACTGAGCTCGCCGGTGCTGGCAGACACGCGGGGACGAGGCTTGTTTATCGGTATGGAAATCGATCCCGAACGTATAAGCGCGCGGGCATTCTGCGAACGGCTGATGGAACAGGGGATATTGACCAAGGACACGCATGCAACTGTCGTACGTCTGGCGCCACCACTGATTATTCGGAGGCAGGAAGTCGACTGGGCCCTGACACGCATCGAACGGGTTCTGCGGAGAATCGAAGCTCAGTAGGCACTGAGCGCACGCTGGCGACAATCTGCTGCGAATTTTGCTTTTGGTCACCGACAACAGTTAAATATTGGTGCGCGACAACAACTGGATTGCTTGCGCAACTGAAAATCGGAAGGGAAAGATTGTGGAGCTAACATCGGCAACATTTGCACCTAATCAAAGAATTCCCGAGACATGCGCTTTCGGTATCCCCGATCCGGATTCACATATGCGCCTCGGCCAAAATCGCAACCCACAATTGCACTGGAGCAAGATACCCGACGATGCCCGGTCACTGGTGTTGTTGTGCATCGACACGGACGTGCCCTCGGCAATGGACGATTTCAATCAGGAAGGCAGGACCGTTCCTGCAGATTTGCCCAGGGTAGATTTCTTTCATTGGGTCATGGTTGACATCCCACCGGGTGAAGGGTCTGTCGGCGAGGGAGAATGCTCTGACGGTATTGTCGCCGGCGGTAAAGACAGCCCGATGGGGCCGCCGGGTTCAAGGCAGGGTATCAATGACTATACGGGCTTCATGGCGGATGACCCGGAAATGAAGGGTGACTACTACGGCTACGAAGGACCGTGCCCGCCGTGGAACGACTCAATCCTGCACCACTATCATTTCATTGTGTACGCAACCGACCTTGACAAATGTCCCGTAGAAGGACGTTTTACCGGTCAACAGGTACAAGCAGCCATCGAGGGCCACGTGCTCGCTGAAGCGAAACTCATCGGCATTTATGCGCTGAATCCTGATCTCGCCTGATAGAGCCAACCACCGATCCGTCATGGCGGTTGTTGCGGCCTTGCGCTGGGCCTGGCTTCTCGCCGAGGCTTTCGAGTTCAGTCGACTCCGAGCAATTCGACTTCAAACACCAGCGTCGCGTTGGGTGGAATGACGCCGCCTGCACCCTGCGCCCCGTACCCCCACTCTGCCGGGATAATCAATATGCGCTTGCCACCCACTCGCATTCCGGCTACGCCCTCGTCCCAGCCGCGAATAACGCGCCCGGCACCAATCGGAAACTCGAATGGCTGGCCGCGGTCTACCGAGCTGTCGAATTTCGTACCCCGGTCGTCCGGGCTACCCGGCGCATATAACCAGCCGGTGTAGTGAACCGTAGCGCTGGCGCCGGCCGCCGCCTCCGCGCCGTCACCTACGACAACATCTTCAATCAACAATTCGGTGACCGCAGCGCCCGACGGCGGCTCATTGCTGCCCATGGTTTGCTTTTCCGATTGTTGGCAAGAGGCAACCATCGCTAAGCTGAGTAACCACAGACCACCAATTATCGTTTGTCGCTTCATAGTTATTCATTTCCGTCCTCAGGGATTTCACCGTCTTCGAAATCCAACGAGCCCGAGTTGATGCAATATCGAAGCCCGCTCGGTTCTGGGCCGTCGGGAAAAACGTGGCCCAAGTGAGCGCCACATGATGCGCAAACAGCTTCTTCGCGCTGCACGCCATGGCTGGAGTCCAGTCGCACTTCCACTCGATCCGCTGCAAGTGGCAACCAGAAACTTGGCCAGCCGGTGCCGGATTCAAACTTGTGCTCTGAACTGAACAGCTCCATCCCACAACAAATGCATGCGTAAGAGCCATCTTCTTTATTTTCTACATACTTGCCCGAGAATGGCGGCTCGGTACCTTGCTGCTGAGTGATCCGGTACTGTTCTTCGGTCAGTCGCTCACGCAGCGCAGCGTCCGCGATATCCAGTACTTTTGCCATTTTTTTATCCCCGTTTTAAACGCATCGCCAGCGGGCGAGGCAGATTTCCGGTGTTTCTGGTCTGCATATTGTAGCCGGAAAGTATATCGGACGTTTCGTTACGCGAGTCCGGCGAAAAGCGATTCCCGGCCTGAGGCAAAAGTCCAATAGAATACCGATACCGGGATGGGAGATGGCAGTGACATTGGCAGCGGTTCGTTTCAGTTCGGTATGCAAGAATCTGGGGGACGTGCGGGTACTGGATCACGTTGATTTGGAGATCCCGATGGGCACCGTCACCGCAATTCTGGGTGAAAGCGGCAGCGGTAAATCCACGTTGCTAAACCATATCAACGGCCTACTCGTTCCGGATAAGGGTCAAGTCGAGGTACTCGGTAGTGAACTGAATGCCAACAACATGCAGGCCATGCGCCGCCGGATGGGATACGCAGTGCAGGCTGTCGGACTTTTCCCTCATCTCCGCCTCTACGAAAACATCACCCTCGCAGCGACCTTGTTTGGCGGGTCCGCACAGGCGACCCGCGACCGCGCACGGCGACTGATGGGACTGCTAAAGCTCGGCGACGAACTGGAAAATCGCTATCCTCACGAGCTTTCTGGTGGCCAACAGCAGCGAGCCGGCCTGGCCCGGGCTTTAATGTTGCAACCGGACCTCCTGCTGCTCGACGAACCATTCTCCGGTGTCGACCCTATCGCCCGAGTGAACCTTCATGCCGAATTCCGGAATCTCTTAGCGGCGGAGCCGGCTACTACTATTCTCGTAACTCACGATGTGCAAGAAGCTGTCAAGTTGGCAAGCCAGTTTGTCATTCTGCAGTCGGGGCAAGTCCTGCAACAGGGTTCGGCCGATAGCGTCCGGAGCTCCCCGGCAACAGAATTTGTTGCGCAATTGTTCCAGGACGTCTCGTGAAGAAGCTTTTAGGCAGCGTGTTGGCATGTATTCCGTTGACGCAAGCAGTTGCTGCGGACGCACCTATAATCATCGGCAGCAAAAACTTCACAGAAAGTTATTTGTTGGCTGAAATGATGGCCCAGCTTCTCGAAACTCGTGGAGTTCCTGTTCAGCGTCAATTTGGCTTCGGGGGCACCAAGGTGAGTTTTGAGGCACTGGTCAACGGCGAAATTGATGCGTACCCGGAATACAGTGGCACGATCGCGCAGGTCATACTCGACGGTGACTCCGACATGAGTACTGCTGATATCAGGGCGGGGCTGGAAACAATGGGCCTGGAGATTCTGGCGCCTCTCGGCTTTAACAATACCTATGCAGTCGCAGTGGCAGC
This sequence comes from Chromatiales bacterium, assembly GCA_030614035.1. Classification (GTDB taxonomy): domain Bacteria; phylum Pseudomonadota; class Gammaproteobacteria; order Steroidobacterales; genus JAPUGB01. The sequence continues at coordinate 10,531 of JAUWKW010000021.1, forward strand.
GGATGTTGCCGAGGCACGTCAACTCGAGAAAATTTCTGACCTTAGCCTGCATCCTGACCTACGTGGCGGATTCAGCCATGAATTCCGGAATAGACAGGACGGTTGGCCCGGCCTGGTTGAGTCCTATGGGCTCAATCTGAACACATCAGGCATCGAGCACGGCCTGGCATATCAGGCAATCGCCGAGCGGAAGATCGACGTGACCGATGCCTATTCAACGGATGGTGAACTGACTCGCTACAACCTGGTGTTACTCGACGATAACAAGAACTATTTTCCGTCCTATCTGGCAGTTCCACTTGTTCGTCGACAGCTTGATCTTAGCGCGAAGATTATTCTTAACAGCATGGCAGGCCGGCTAACGGACGCCCGAATGCGTGAGCTCAATGCGGCCGTGGTTATCGACAAACTTCCGATCGCAGCGGTCGCGGCGCGTTTTCTTCAATCCGAGGGCTTGTCAGACAAGCGCAGCAGCACCGATGACGGCATGTGGACGCAACTTCGGCGCAATACGTTGCGACATCTGCAACTCACCATCATCGCCTTAGTGATGGCCTGTCTGGCCGGCACGGGGCTTTCATTGGCCGTATACCGGTCCGGCCGTGCCGCCGGATTGGTCCTGTACCTGGCCGGTTTGATTCAGACCGTGCCATCAATCGCACTGCTGGCGCTGATGATTCCGTTGCTCGGCGTAGGCATGTTGCCGGCCATAGTGGCATTGTTCCTGTATTCATTGTTGCCGATCTTGCGCAATGCCATCACCGCGCTTACAACCATTGACCCGGTATACCGGCGGGTGGCGGAGGCGATGGGATTGACCCGCCGACAGCAGCTCAGGTACGTGCTGATGCCTCTGGCTTACCCGCATATTCTGGCCGGAATCCGAACTGCTGCAGTTATCAGCATAGGCACCGCAACGCTTGCAGCTTTCATCGGAGCCGGTGGTTTGGGCGAACCAATCGTGACCGGCCTTGCACTGAACAATACGAGTTTAATTCTGCAGGGCGCTATTCCGGCAGCGCTACTCGCCGTGGCTACGGAAATTGCATTTTCGGGACTTGAACGGCAGATGATTCCACGTCACATCAGACAGAGCCAGTAACAGTTAATTAGTAACGGTTTAACTGATCCCATGTACGGGATGGTCTGCAGACAACTTGATAACCGTGAGTTGATCAGCCGGCGACCTGATAATCGCGGCCGAATCTAGAATGTCCCCTGCCATTCAAGAAACGCGTGAACTTCGTCGTCGGATATGCCGGTAACGGTATTCTTTCGATATTCATAGCCCAGCCAGAGATGAATTTCGCCGACGATGATACTGCGCCGGTGCATCAATTCGATCTCCCGGTAGCGTGTTTTGACCTGCGCAACGGTATTGCGCGAATCCAGATTTTCGATGCGATTCAGGTTGCCGTACGCGATCGTGCCATACCAGGTATTGGCCCGGCGTCCGGTCAGCGAGCTGCCCAGCGTGAAGACGCTGGCATCGTTGTCAAAGCTGTGGCCGATGCGGCGGCCACGATCTCGATAGCCAGTTATATAAGTGCCGTGATTGTAGGCACATTCCCCACCAACTTCGCCGCCGTCCCCGCGAACG
>JAUWKW010000063.1 GCA_030614035.1 Chromatiales bacterium
GACCGCCTGCACGGTTTGTGTACAAAGACCAATCCTCAAGTATCGGAGCCAGTGCCTGAGCTAAACGCTCCGACCATTCCGCTACGCCGGCCTGGGTTTGCACGAGATCCTGGCGAACCTCAATGCCAGCGTGCGGCAGTCCCTCCACCTCGGCATGATGATCGATCGTAAAATCAGCCGGATGCCTGCCAGAATAGGGTTCGTTATCGCCCACGACGACACCGGGCATCGCAGCAAGATTTTGGATCAAGGTTGAAGCCAAGCGCTGATCCTTGTCCCACATAACGCCGAAATGCCATGGGCGGCTGACACCACTGAGTGCCGGTGTGAAACTGTGGACCGCTAGCAGTGCCGGCGCCGGCGCCAGTGATTCCAGGGCCCGGATCCGGTCCCTGATCGCGTGATGGTATGGCCAGTAAAATGCGTCGGCACGCTGCTGCCGCTCCGGCTGGCTCAGCGCCTGGTTGCCCGGTACCGGAATTCCGTCACTGATCTCCGGAAAAGCACTGGGATCATCAAGATTACGGTTGCAGTCGACGAGGAGCCGCGAATAGCCTGCCAGCACCGCCGGTAATTGAAGTTTTGCGCTCAAGGATCGGGTAACCGCCCCCGCTCCTATATCCCAGGCGATGTGCTCATGCAGGTACTGGCTGGGCACCCCGAGATCACCGAGCGATTCAGGGATCCTGAGGCTCGCGTGGTCACACACGATCAGAACGGGAAACGACGGTTCAACGTCGAGCAACTCGTACGCCTGCACCTCGCGAGCTGTTAGCAAAGTCGAATCGCCGGTCTGCATCTAACCTGAGTTGGAGCCATCAGCCAGCGCCGCTACTTCTGAGTCCTGATTTCGTATTTTTCCAGGAGATCGTAAAGGGTTGGACGAGTTATCCCAAGCATTTTTGCGGCTTTGGAGATGTTGCCCGACGCGTAGACCAGGGCCCGCTTTATCGCGCTGGTTTCGGACAATCGTCGGACCTCGCGCAGGTTGAGATTCGGGGCTTGGGCATCCACCTCAGAAAGCCCCAGGTCTGCCGCCGATACCTGCTTACCTTCCGACATGATCACGGCCCCCTTGATCTTGTTCTCCATCTCCCGAACGTTACCCGGCCACGCATAATTTTGAACGGCATTCAAAGCGTCAGCACTAAATCCCTTTAGGACCCGCCCCTGCTGGCCGCCGAACTTTTCCAGCAGACTGCGCGCGAGAATCACCCGACCGCCTTCTCGTTCTCTGAGCGGCGGAATATTAATAGTGATTTCACTGATGCGATAGTAGAGGTCCTGCCGGAACCGTTTTTCCCTTAATGCGACCTCGAGATCTTGATTCGTTGCGCATACCACCCGCACATCTACCGAAATTTCTTCTCGCCCGCCAACTCGTTCAATAATCCGCTCCTGCAGAAACCTCAGCAACTTGGCCTGCAAGGCCAACGGCATATCCCCAATCTCGTCGAGAAACAGGGTGCCGGAGTCTGCCATTTCAACCTTGCCACGAGTCTGTTTGACCGCCCCGGTGAATGCGCCTCGCTCGTGACCAAACAGTTCGCTCTCGAGCAGATTTTCCGGAATCGCCGCACAGTTTATTGCCACAAACGGTTTATCAACGCGTGCGCTGAGAGAGTGCAATGCTCTCGCCAATAATTCCTTGCCCGTTCCGCTTTCCCCCGCCAGCAAAGTGGTCGCGTTGGTCGGAGCAACCTTCTCGACCATTCGGCATACTTCCAGCATCTTCTCACTGGATGCAATGATGCCGTCCAGTGGCGACGTACTTTCCTGCCTCAGGAGACGGACGTTTTCCTGCTCCAGCGCATAGATTTGATAGGCTCGGTCAACGATAAGCTGAAGCGTTTCGGTATCGACCGGCTTTTCATAAAAGTCGTACGCGCCCAGGCTGACCGCCTTGAGTGCATTTTCCTGGTCCCCGTGACCGGTGACCACGATGACTTTGGTCTCAGGGGCAAGGGTCATGATTTCTTCCAGCGTCGCCAGTCCCTCTCCAACGCCTTCCGGATCGGGCGGCAAGCCGAGGTCCTGTAAAACCACTGGCGGTTCGTAGCGCCGGAGCTGCGCCAGGGCCGTCTCACGGTCTTCTGCGACTACGGCTTCATAGTCTTCAAAGCACCACCGCAGCTGACTTTGCAACCCCGGATCGTCTTCAACGATCAGCAGACGCTTGCCCTGTTCCGTCACGGAACCCTCCTTCGATCCAGCCGTTGCTCCACTTACGCTAAGCCAGCCCCGTCCTTGATCCTGAGATCTCGAATACTACAACCCGGGCTAATCGATGTCCTCCGAGTCCGTCCCTTTTCACGATATTCGCGGTATAGGCATCGACCGGAGCTATACGACGACCTCCTGGTATTCAATGGCAGGAAGCTGGATGACCACCTTGGTGCCGGAACCCGGCGTTGACGTGACCTCCATCGCACCACCGGAAGCCAATATAAATGACCTGGCCTGATAGGCGCCTATTCCCATCCCCTTACTGCCCTTGGTTGAATCAAATGGCCGAAACAGCCGGCTGCGAATAAATTCGCTGTCCATCCCACAGCCGTCATCCTCGACGGTGATGCGTGCCCGACCATCCGCCATTTCGGTTCGAACCGTTACGCTACCGTTGGAATCCGTTGCTTCTTGCGCGTTCCGGATCAGGTGCTCCAACACGGAAACCAGGCGCTCGCTGTCGATATGCGCCTCTACAGACTGACTAGGTTCTATGAATGCCGGTTCTGGATCGCGGCCCTGGCATTTCCCGATTGCCTCCTTCACTGCGACCGCCAGACTCACGGTACGAGAAGGTCCAGTCGTATCGCCCGTCTGGAGTTGCTGCATCAGTTTGTTCATGCGCGCCACAGAGTTTTCAATTGTGGCCACAGCATCTTCAAAGAAATCGGGATTGTTCTTGTGCTTGGCTGCGTTACGAACCATCAGCGATTGCTGGGCAATCAGGTTCTTCAGATCATGCATCACAAACGCCGTCAGTCTATTGAATGCCTCAAACTGTTTGGCCTCGGCAAGTTGCTGGTCCGCCATAAACTGGGCCAGATGAGCGGCAACCTCCCGGCCAGAGGTCCTCAAAAGATCGATTTCTTCGAAAGTCAGCCGAAACGCCGAACTGGATTGGAACAGTACAATGAAGCCGATGACGGACTCGTTGCTGATCAGCGGCACCACCAGCAGTGCATCGGGAAATACCTCCAGCCAGTCTGGCCGCTGAAGGCCCGGATAGAATTCCGGTTTGCGCATCAGTTCCGCGGTATCGAGTATCCATTGCCGATCGCGCATGAACTGAATAACTGGATCTTGCGCCGTCACTGCGATTTCTGACCACACCTTTGTATTCCAGGCAGCCATGCAGGTGTATGCGCCCTCGTCCACGCCGCGCATCCATAACACCCCGGCAGGGCTGCCGACGATTTGTGCAAGTGATTTGATTGCGCGCTCGGGCAATGGAAGCTCCTGTTCCGGTGAAGCCAACGTATCGATCAAGCGCAGCCATTCTTCCCGGTAGTCATAACGGAACGGCAAAAAGTGTTTGCTGACAAACACACGTAGTCGCGCCCGGAGGTCATCCGAAAACAGCAGGACCAGCAGTGGTGTACCGGCCACCAATACCAGCGCAAGCGCCGCGATTGGAGCACTACTCTGGGGAAGCGTCCGAAACATCGGCGCCACCGCCAGCAACAGAAGCAAAAACGCACCCACAGCGACCAGCCGTGGTGCGTATACCCGAGCCTGGGGGGACACGAAAATCGCCAGCGACCACTGCGGGTTGCTGTGCAGAGTATGGGCAATCAGGCCAGTCGAAAGACAAAGCCCCACGGCCCGGACCAGCAACATCCAGGCCGGAACTACAGCCGTTAGCAACGCAACCGCGAACAGCAAGCCTTGCATTCCGGTGACAACCACCGCCGCCAAACAGATCGACCGTAGAGCTGTGTGGCTTTCAATCGTAGCGTCACCATAAAACTGCGCGGCCAACGCTAGCGCCAGCAACGTCAACAACAGCATTCCGAGATAGTAGAAATCGGCCACAGCAACAACGCCACCGAGCCCTGTTACCGGAAGAGCCACTGCAACTCCGAGGACGACGACTACGAGCCAGATCCAGCGTATGGCGCGCCTGACCATTTCCGGCATCGATTGCAGATATGGCCCGCGCAAGATGCGCTCCAGCAGGCCATACCAAGCCAGCAGCAGTAGCAACTCAGCGAGAAAACCGGCAGCGCTCAGCCCACCGCCGGAAACGGGCGCCACGGCATAAAAGACGCTCCAAGCCAGCCCAGCTAAGGCAACCGCCATGATATGGACGCGCAATATGCGCCCGGCGCCAACCGCCAGCACATAGCCGATCAGCAACGCGTTCAGGACTGCCGCTGCGATAAACGGGTAGGTCGACGAAGAGAGGACGTAATCCATGCACACAATTCCCGAAGAGAACGACGCCGGCTCAATGCGTCGAATCGCTGCGGCAGCAACAATCAAACCCAAAAGGATCTAAATTCTACATATAGGACAGGTAGTTAACACCTTTTTTGCGAAAAATTACCGGGATCCGTGAGGCCGGCGGTGGCATAAGCCGCCCCAATTCCGCGAGGCCGGCCTCGTACAGGCGGCTTAGAGGGCATTTTTGTATATGGCGTCCCCAAGGGGAGTCGAACCCCTGTTGCCAGCGTGAAAGGCTGGAGTCCTAGGCCACTAGACGATGGGGACGCTGTCGAGCAAATATCGTGGTTAGTCTTGGCTTGTGACTGGTGGAGCTAGGCGGGATCGAACCGCCGACCTCTTGCATGCCATGCAAGCGCTCTCCCAGCTGAGCTATAGCCCCACGACCGCGGCGTGACTCTACGTTAGGCCTGAATTACTGTCAAGAAAGCGACGCGGCCCCAGATTACCGTAAATGCACACACAAAATTTATCCGATTTCCGTGAAAGTTTCAGCAGCAATGCACTACGATCCGCTCCCACTTATCCGCTTGTCGATGTATGCAAGCGCGCGGTCGATCCGTTCCAATGATCGATCTTTTCCGACCAGTTCGACAGTGATATCGATGGGCGGAGAAACTGAACCACCGGTGACAGCGACGCGCAACGGTTGGCCGAGCTTGCCAAAGTTGATTTCACAATCCGCCGCAACCGCATCAATCGCCGCATGAATTGCTGAAGCCTCCCACGGATCCTGCTCGGCTAAGTGGTTCCTTAACGCAAGCAAAGGCTCCTTTACCGCGGGGCGTAAGTGCTTTTTGCTGGCCTTCGCATCAATTTCCGTCACATCGTCGAACAGATACCAGGAAGATTCAGCCATTTCTTCCAGCGTGGTTGCGCGTTCCCGGAACGCGTCAATCACAGCCTTAAGAGGTGGACCCTGCTGAGTGTCAATTCCCATCCGCTTGTACTGAACCGCCAGCTGCTCTGAGAGTATGTCGATGTCGGCCGCCATGATGTGCTGTTGGTTGATCCAGGCCAGCTTTTCAGGACTGAACCTAGCGGCGGACGGATTAACGTCCTCGATGTCGAACAGTCGGATCATTTCGTCTCGGCTGAAAATCTCCTGATCGCCATGAGACCAACCCAGCCGCACCAAATAATTCAGTAAAGCATCTGCGAGGTATCCCTGTTCTCGATATTCCAGAACGTTCACGGCTCCGTGACGTTTAGATAGCCGGCTACCGTCCTCACCAAGAATCATCGGAACATGCGCATATTGCGGACGCGTCAAACCGAGCGCTTCGATGATATTGATCTGTCGCGGGGTATTGTTCAGATGATCGTCGCCGCGAATGACATGAGTAATTTCGGAGTCGGAGTCGTCAATCACGACGCTGAAATGGTATGTCGGTGTTCCGTCGGCGCGCATGATGATTAAATCGTCCAGGCCGGAATTATCAAACTCAACCGGCCCCCGAACCATATCGTCGACAATGACCACCCCTTCCCGTGGGTTCTTGAATCGCACCACTGGTTCAATTCCATCGCGCGGTTCACGTCGCTCGCGGCACCGGCCATCGTAGCGAGGGTTTTCACCCCGTGCGATCTGTTCGGCTCGCATAGCCTCCAGTTCCTCAGGAGTGCAATAGCAATGATAAGCACTGCCATCTGCCAGCATGTTCGCGGCAACCTCACGATACCGTGGGAACCGTTCGGACTGGAAATATGGTCCTTCGTCGTAGTCCAGGCCCACCCATGCCATGCCGTTGAGAATGGCATCGATCGACTCCTGCGTAGATCGCTCGCGGTCGGTATCTTCGACACGCAGAACAAACTGCCCCCCGAATCGCCGTGCATATAGCCAGCAAAACAGGGCTGTGCGCACGCTGCCTATGTGCAGATCGCCGGTGGGGCTTGGGGCAAATCGGGTCTTGAGCGTCATCGCTGCTGGATTAGCGGCTGGAAACGCACGGAATTCTAGCAGAGCCTCGATGCGCCCCAAAATCGGCCATTGGCAGATCAACCGGAGCTTGGCAAACTGAGCCGATGGATCCGAGCCAGATCAAGTCTGACACCAAAGGAATTCTCGAGCCGTTGTTCCCCGACGGCGTCCGGAGCGTGTTCTCCGAATCTGCGCCAGCGAATGTGGATCGATATCCGGAAGAGGAGCGTTTTACTGGGAAAATGGTGGAACGTCGGCTCCAGGAATTCCAGCATGGGCGTTTGTGCGCGCGGCTAGCACTGTCGATGCTCGGGCACCCACCGGGCCCGATCGGTCGCGGCAAGCACCGCGAGCCGTTATGGCCGGCCGGCTGCATCGGTAGCATCTCGCACGCCGGCAGCCATGCCGCGGCCGCCGTGGCTGCAACCGACCTCTTTCTGGGTCTGGGGCGGGAGATGGAGTTTGCGGATCCCATCGAGGACTCTCTGATCGCATCCATTTGTCGAACGGAGGAGATCGACCGTCTCGACGACCGTGCAGACATAGGTTGCCGAGCAAAGCTGCTCTTCAGCATCAAGGAAAGCATTTACAAGTGCCTGTGGCCACTGATTCGCGAATTCGTCGATTTCACGGAGATCGAAGTGCGGCTGGTCGATGATTCGAACCAATACGAGGCAATCGCCCACACGGCGAAGTGCGACGCGGCGCCGGTTGATCGTCTTAGCGGCCGGTACCGACGGTACGGAAAATTGATTCTCGCCAGCGCGTATATTGCGAAATAATAGCCTGCGACCCGGCTTGTTCGGTCATAGAACTTTTGCCCGACCGGATTTCTGCGTGTACGATGATGCCCATCGGTCGCTCCCGGACATCCATGTCCTCCGCGACACTAGTGCATCCGTGCACGTCGGGCGATTAGCTCAGTGGGAGAGCGCTGCCTTCACACGGCAGAGGTCGCAGGTTCGAACCCCGCATCGCCCACCAGTTCTGGAGCGTTGGTACGATTGGCGGCGCTGCCGCCCATCGTTACTGGCCCTGGCCGCCGCGACCAATACCGTAGTACACGATGCCATATTCCCGGACGAAATCAGGATCGTACAGATTACGTCCGTCGAAAATGACTGGGTCGCTAAGTCGCTCGCGTATCGTGTCGAAATCCGGACTACGAAACTCGTTCCATTCGGTAACGATGACCAGTGCATCGGCG
>JAUWKW010000096.1 GCA_030614035.1 Chromatiales bacterium
TTTTATTTTCCGCCCAGCCGTTAACATAGCGGTCACCGACACGGGACCGCGTATAGTGCCACTCCACTTCTTCGCCTCCGTCTGCCTTTCGCCCCTGCGCTTGCTTGCCGCAATGCTGCTGGTACTGGTTGCCATGCAGGCCACGGCCCAGGAGGACGCCTTCGACCCCAGCGTCGCCGGTGAAGAACTCGATGCGCTGCAATTGCTGCTCGAGAACGAAGACATCATCGAAGTCGAACTGAAGCGCATTCGCGAACGGGCGCTGGAGATCAAATCGGATGCAGCGAGCTGCGCCAGCCAACTGCAGCCACAGGTCGACGAATTGCGCACCGAGCGTGACCTGGTCGGCGACATTTCCGATGACGTCGATGTCGAGATCTGGCAAAGCCGGGTCGAGATAGGTATCGAATATGCGCGCGCTGAAGCGTCGCTGAAGAACTGCGAGCTGGTCGCGTCGCGTGCCAACCGACTTGCAGAGGCGATTGAAGCGCGGCTGAAAGAACTCAGCACGGCGCTGCTCGGGCGCCGCGACGACAACATCCTCTCGGTCCTGATCCAGGTACCTCAGGAATTGGCCCGGTGGCCCGGCCAGGCACGGGATAAGCTGCAACCCGAACTGAAGGAAAACGTCCTGCCGCTGGTCGCGCCCTGGGTGGTGGTGCTGGGGACGTTATTTGGCGTTGGGGTCGGGGTCTATCTCCGCCGCCAGTTCCGCAAGGGACCGGTCGCGCTCGGCGATACGATCATTCGCCCGACGGTCGCCGAGTATTTTCTGAAACCCATGGTAGAGCGGTTGCCACTGGATCTCGGTGCGCTGGCGGCGCTGTTATCGATGGCAACCGTATTTATACCGCCGTTGGCAGATATCGTCGCAACGCGCGTTGCGGCAGCGCTGTTAATTTACGGTATTGCAGGATTTCTGATCGACTGGAGCGTTGGCCCGTTATCGCCGATTAGCCGGATCGAAGGACTGTTGCTCGATCATGCACAGTCATTGCGCCGACGCAGCCGTTACCTGGTGTTAGTGCTGCTGACTACGGTCGTTGTACTCGGTCCGTCGTGGCTGGGCGAAGATGCGACGAACGAGTTCCAGCTGGCACGGCTGCTGGCGATCCTAGCGGTCGCCACCGCGCTGCTCGCTTTTTTGGGCTTTTTCGCGCGTTTCAGGGAATTCTCCGGGCGCTTTCGGATCGTCCGGGTAGCCGCATTTCTGGCCGTAATCGCCGGCCTGGGCGCCGAGTTGGTCGGCTACCACAACTTTGCCAGTTTCCTGTTACGCGGCCTGACACTAACGTCACTGGCGGCCTTCGGCCGGTGGTTCCTGCTTTGGCAGGCGGAAACATTCACGGAGTGGCTGGATGCATCGAAATTGCAAACGGCCGGCGTGCTGCGCACCGTGCTCGGGGTACCAGGCGACTCACGGCGCCCGGGTCTGGGACTGTACCGGCTGATCGTCGACACCGCGCTGTGGATCGGGTTCCTGGTGGTCATTGTCGATGTCTGGGATACGTCCGGCACGATGCTCAATGAGCTTTACGTCCAGGCCACCGAAGGCATCGCGGTCGGCAACATCACCATCGTGCCCGCAGATATCATCATGGCGGTGCTCGTATTCGCGGGGATCATTGTTGTCACCGGCTGGGCCAAGGGTTGGATAGACCGTCGCTGGTTGAAGCACATCACCCGCGACCGCGGCAGCCGGGATGCGGTTACGACTGTCGTCGGCTACATCGGGTTCATTATTGCGGTCATCGTCGCACTGTCGATTGCCGGCATTAACGTCACCGGTATCACCGTGGTAGCCGGTGCGCTGTCGGTCGGAATCGGTTTTGGTATGCAGGCAATCGCGAATAATTTTGTGTCTGGCATTATTCTGCTGTTTGAAAGACCTATCAAAGCCGGCGATTTTGTCACGGTCGGTGATGTTGAGGGCTTCGTCAAACGCATCAGTATCCGGTCCACCGAGATCGAAACGCTGGACAACCAGGACATGCTGGTGCCGAACTCGGAACTGATATCCGGCCGGGTCACCAACTGGGTCCTGCACAATCCGTATGGCCGGTTGCGACTGAAAGTCGGCGTCGCTTACGGTTCGGATATCGTCAAAGTCAAAGAAATTCTCGAAGAAGTGGCGCATGAACATCCTGAAGTCATTACCGATGGCCGCGCCACGGGTCCAAAAGCCCTGTTCATGGAGTTTGGCGACAGCGCGCTGGAGTTCGAGCTGCGCGTCCGCATATTGCGTATCCCGAGGCGCTTCGATGTGACCAGTGAACTGAACTTTGCGATCGACAAAAAATTTCGCGAGTTTGGTATCCAGATCCCGTTCCCGCAGCGCGACCTGCACGTCAAATACTGGCCAGACGGCCAGGTCCCGGGCAAGTAAATCGGCGGGTCCGTTCGCGTTGGCCCCGGACCGGTGGCCGCAGTATCAAGCCGGTTTGATCGACTCCTGCCCCTGCATGTACGGGCGCAGAACCTCGGGAATCACGACCGAGCCGTCAGCCTGCTGACGGTTTTCGAGCACCGCGACCAGGGCGCGACCGGCAGCAACCCCGGACCCATTTAGTGTATGCACGGGCTCGGGCTTGCCGCTCTCAGGATTTCGCCAGCGCGCCTGCATCCGCCGGGCCTGGAACGCCTCGCAATTGCTGCACGAAGATATTTCGCGGTAGCGGCCCTGGCCCGGAAGCCAAACCTCCAGGTCATAGGTTTTGGCGGCCGCGAAGCCAGTATCGCCAGCCGACAAGGTGACTACCCGGTATGGCAGCTCCAGGCGCTGCAGTACCGATTCGGCATTCGCCGTCAGTTCTTCCAGAGCAGCGTACGACTCCTGTGGACGGCCCACATGCACCAGTTCCACTTTTTCGAACTGGTGCTGGCGAATCATGCCGCGCGTATCCTTGCCATAAGAGCCGGCCTCCGAACGAAAGCACGGTGTATGCGCCGTGAGTTTCAGCGGCAGATCAGCGTCTTCCAGAATAGTTTCGCGCGCCAGGTTCGTCAGTGGCACTTCGGCCGTCGGAATCAGGAAGAAATCCTGGTCGCCTTGGATCGCAAACAGGTCTTCCTCGAATTTCGGCAGTTGCCCGGTGCCAATCAGTGAGTCGCGGTGGACGATGTATGGCGTATACACCTCTGTGTAACCGTTCTCGTTCACCTGCAGGTCGAGCATGAACTGGATCAGCACACGATGCAGCTGCGCCAGCGGACCGCGCATTACCGTAAATCGCGAACCGGCCACCCGGGCTGCGGCTTCCATGTCCAACAGGCCAAGAGTCGCCCCGATATCGACGTGATCGCGTGCTTCGAAGGCAAACTCCGGTGGGTCGCCCCAACGCCTGACTTCCACGTTGCCAGACTCGTCCGCTCCGTCCGGCACGGAGTCGTCCAGCAAATTGGGCAGCCCGAGCAGCAAACCGTCGAGTTCGTCCTGTACCTCGGTCAACGTCGCCTCGGCTGCCTTTAACTCATCACCCAGCGAGTGCACCGCCGCGGTCAGAGGCGCGATGTTTTCGCCGGCTGCCTTTGCCTTACCAATCGCCTTCGACTGGGTGTTGCGTTGTTTACGCAATTCTTCAGCCTGGACCTGCAAAGTCTTGCGCCGGCCTTCCAGCTGTTCATAGCCGGCCGGATCAAGTTCGATACCCCGCCGGGCTACATTTGCAGCCACGCGGTCGAACTCGGTTCGCAGTAGTTTTGGATCCAGCATCTCGAACGGTCTCGCCTGGCGGTGATCAACGACTCCGCGGCGCTGAGTGTACACCGCCCAACCCGGTGGCAGGATACTCGGACTCAGTCCGTGTCCTGATCGTCGCGGCGCTGGTCGCGGGCTTGGGCGTTTGCCTGCCTCAACTGCGCCAGCTTCTCGGCGATCTTGATTTCCAGCCCGCGATTCACCGGCTCGTAGTACAAGCGCTTCGGCATGCCTTCCGGGAAATACGTTTCACCGGCGGCAAACGCTTCGCTTTCATTATGTGCATAGCGATAGTCACGGCCGTGTCCCAGCGATTTCATCAGACGAGTTGGCGCGTTGCGCAAATGCAGAGGAACCTCCAGCGTACCGAGTTCCACCGCATCGGCCTGGGCCGACTGCAACGCCCGATACACGGCATTGCTTTTAGCCGCGCAGGCCAGATAAACGACCGCCTGCGCGAGCGCCAACTCACCTTCCGGGCTACCGAGCCGTTCATATACCGCCCACCCATCCAACGCGATGCCGAGCGCGCGGGGATCGGCATTGCCGACGTCCTCCGATGCCATGCGCAGCACACGCCTAGCGATATACGCCGGATCACAACCGCCGTCGAGCATCCGCGCAAACCAGTACAAGGCCGCATCCGGGTCGGAACCGCGCACGGCCTTGTGCAGGGCCGAGATCTGGTCGTAGAAAATATCGCCCTGTCGATCGAAGCGGCGCAGCCCACCGGCCATTACGTCCGCGACGATTGCGTCGGTAATTTCAGCGGTCTTGTCGCCATCGGTCGCCGTCAGACTGGCAGCGAGTTCCAACAGGTTCAGAGCGCGCCGCGCGTCGCCGTCGGCGGCCGTGGCCAGGAGCTGAAGGTTGTGCGCATCGATGCGAAGATCCTGAGCGCCGAGGCCACGCTCGGTATCCTCCAACGCGCGCTTAAGCAACAGAACCAGATCGTCGCTGCCCAGCGGTTTTAGTACGTAGGCCCGGGCCCGGGACAACAGCGCATTATTCAATGCGAAAGACGGGTTCTCGGTGGTCGCACCGAAGAACGTAAGAGTGCCGTCCTCGACGAACGGCAAACACGCATCCTGCTGCGCCTTGTTAAAGCGATGCACTTCGTCAAGAAATAAAACTGTTGCGCGGGGCAACAGCCCGCTGGATTCCGCGCGCGCCTGCTCGACGGCACTACGGATATCCTTGACCCCGGCCATGACTGCCGACAATCCAATGAATTGCGCTTCCGCATTGAGTGCCACCAGCCGGGCCACGGTGGTTTTACCGCTGCCCGGCGGGCCCCACAGAATCGCCGAATGTAAAGGGTCGGCGCGCAGCAGTCTGGCCAGCGGCTTATCCGCAGCAAGCAAATGGCTCTGCCCGCCCAGCTCCTCGGCCGATTGTGGCCGCATGCGGTCTGCCAACGGGCGCCAGGCCGGAGCCGAGTTGGATTCGGTAATCATGTCGGACTTTCGCCGAACAAGACGGACTCCACGCGGTGGGTCCAACCCGCCATTCCGGCGCGAACCAGCGCCCAGCCAACGAGCAGCCCGATCACATTAAAAAGGAGATCGAGAACCTCGGCACTACGCCAGTGGACCAGGGATTGCAGCCATTCCATGGACGTACCGAACAGCAGCAGACTGGCAAATATTGCCAAGCGGTAGCGGGGCTTGAGGATGCCCGAGAACCAGGTCATCAGGATGCAGAACACCAGCGTATGCACCAACTTGTCGGTGTACGCCGGCGCGAAATCCGGGCCACGCATGGGCAGTAGTAACAATGCCGCCACGGTCAGCAACATGAGCACGCCGATCCCCAGCCACCAGGACGGGTATCGCAGCGGCAGGACAATGGAATCAGATGGCGGACTCGTCAATGACATCCGCGCCGTCCGGGATGTTGAATCGGAATTCATCGCTATCAAGTTTTGGGTTGAGCTCGATATCGGTGAATTCTACACGCGTCGTCTGCCCCAGCCGGTCCTTTAGTTCCAGTCGCACCAGCCGATCCCGGGAAAACCCCAAACTGATGCGTTCAAAGTCGCCGTCACGTGCTACCGGCACCAGCTGTAGCCACAAAATGTCGTCAATCTGCGTGGTTTCGGAGACAGCAAAATTATCGAGCACCTCAACATCGCCAATCAGCAGCGCAGCCGGCGTATTGCCCATGCCCGCGTCCAGGTCACTCACCGTCACCTGTGCGAGGTCTGTGTCATACAGCCAAACGCGTTCGCCGTCGGCAACGATGATGCGTTCGTACGGCTCGCTATAGGTCCAGTAAAACCGGCCCGGCCGCATGAGCTTTAAGGTGCCTTCGGCCACTTTATTGCTTTGTCGGTTGGCATCGACCAATTCCTGCTCAAATGCGGCAGTCATCGTTTGCACCGATTCGAGAAAATTGCG
>JAUWKW010000261.1 GCA_030614035.1 Chromatiales bacterium
GAGTGAAATTGATGGCGGCCCGCTGGTTTTTCAGGAGGGCAGCGGGGGGTTGTTCGACGTGCTGGTCGATCCAGGCTTTGCATCGAACGGCTTGATCTATCTGACCTACATCAAGCCCATCGGGGACGGCAGCGCCACGGCCCTTGCCCGCGGAAAGCTGCAGGGAAACCAATTGATCGATCTCGAAGACCTGTTCGTCGCGAACAATGTCAGTACCGACCCGGCGCATTGGGGCTCGCGGGTGGTGATTGATGAGGATCGATATCTGTATATGACGGTTGGCGATCGGCATGTCCCGGACAATGCCCAGGATTTAAGCAGCCATGGCGGAAAAGTCATCAGAATGAATGACGACGGTAGTGTCCCGTCGGACAATCCGTTTGTCGGCCGATCAAGTGCAGCGCCCGAGATCTGGTCTTACGGGCACCGCAACCCGCAGGGCCTGGTGATTCAGCCGGGAACCGGATTGCTGTTTGAGCAGGAACATGGACCCACCGGCGGCGATGAAATCAATGTTATCGAGCCAGGAAAAAATTACGGTTGGCCCGTCATCACCCATGGGACCAATATCTGGGGCGGGCAAACCGCCAGCGGTACGGAAAAACCCGGAATGGAACAGCCGTTTCGGTATTGGCAGCCGGGCATCGCCCCCTGCGGTATTACTTTTTACAGCGGCGATCGGTACGCAGCCTGGCGGGGCGACTTGTTCAACGGCACGCTGAGAGGGTACTTGACTCGCTTGGTTCTGGATGAACAGCAAGTCGTCAAAGAAGAAAACTTACTCGAAGACTGGCGGGAGCGCATCCGTGATGTCGCCCAGGGGCCTGATGGTCTTTTATATCTGGCAACCGAGTCCGGCCGAATTGCGCGTATCGTTCCGGTTCAATAACAACTGCAGCGGCGCCTTCAATGACTGGCCCACTGTCTGGTTTCAATCGATTTCTACTGGCACGTGCCTCGGGCCGCAACCTGTTTCTGCTGCTGGCCATCGCAGTCATCTCCTTTGCATTGATGGCCGTTGTCATCACGCCGGCCTTCCAGGAAGCAACCGATGGGCTGCGCCCGTTTGATCTGAACCGGGGCATCTCGAGTGAGACCATGTACCAGGAACTGCCGAGCTACACGGACCGTTCCCGTTCGCTCTATATCTGGTTTGCGGTGCTGGACTACGTGTATCCGGCTGCTGCTGCGGCTTTTTTTGCCCTGCTGTGGGCCTGGATGTTCAAGCGTGCGCCCAATCGGGGATACGAGCGGCTGACTAAAGCTGGTGTCCTGGGGATTCCATTTATATACGCGCTGATCGATTGGCTGGAAAATGCCGGCTTCGTGTTCGTGGTTTTCAGCTATCCGTCCCAATACCCGGCTATCGCGACGATCGCCGGAACGCTGAAGGGAATCAAGCCGTTTGCGGCGCAGACTGTTCTTGTACTAACACTGGTGTTTGCCGTCGTCACGATCGTACTGGCCTGGCGCCAACGCTCAGCGTCCAACTAAACGCTTCAGGCTGATTGAGTGTCTGCTTTCGACCCAAAGCGGACGTTCGTTATTTCACAGGCCGAGCGCCTGAGTTTTTCTACAGCGGGTTAACCTCGACGCAGGGGTCGACCGTGTCCGGGTCGCCGTCATCGGGGCAGACAATGCCTTCCAGGGCCACCCACAGCGGCACGCCCGTCACGAGCATCGTGGATATGGATTTATAGCCGTCGATGTCGGCGATGGATAAATCCGGCAGCGGATTGGCAATTGCGTCGGCCTTGCCGTTTTCGACATCGCGAATGCAGCTGCCGAGGTCCTTCACATAGCGAGTCGTGACTTTGTGTTCCGGCAGGAACGCACGCATGGTCTGGGTGCTCAACGGCCCGGAGCAGATGTGCACGTCGGTGCGCGCCAGCACGTCGTCCCAGGTATTGATCTCCGCGGCAAGTTTGGAGTCTGCCGGGATGTGAATGTGCTGGATCGATCCACTCAGCGTGCAGGTAAATCGCCGCGAGGCGCGCCGGCGGATTTGTTGCGTCTTGCCGCCGGTCGCGTTCAGTGGCCCGACAAAATCCGCTTCGTCGTCGAGCAGCATCGAGGTGCCCGGCAGCTTACCCGGCGGCATCGGGACTTTAACGATCTCGAGTTCGACGCCGTAGTAATCACCGATGTCTTTCACGATCGCGGCTAGGGTTTTCCGGGTGATGCCGGAGAAATAAAACGAGGTGTCCTCGGGCGTGTTGGTCGCATTTTGCATGACCTCGCGAATCTTGCCGCTGTCGAGTATGTCTTTGCACATCCCCACCGGTTCTTCGGGATAACTCGTAAGCTCCGGCGCCGGCAGGCAGTCGGCCAGCCGCAGCGCATAACCGGCGGCGGCACCGGGCCGGTTCGGCGGCTCGGTCTTAAGAATCTCGCGGTCACGGCCGCTGGCGATGAAATTGATAAAGGCGGTGTCGAAGGCGCGGATCAGTTGCGCCCGGCCCCGGGCCAGCTCGTCGTCAGAGCTATTTTCAGAGCCATTTCCATGGGAGCCGGCGAAGGCGCCGTTGCTCGTAACGCCCGCCAGCAGCATGGCGGCCAGGGTCCAGATACAGAGACGATTCATGATGGCAGATCCCCCGGATGGATTGTGCGTGTTCATTCTTGCGGCCCGTGGCGGGCCGGTTGTCGCGCCAGTGTACCCGGTGAGTTTACTGGCGCACAGGATCAATAAAAACAAAAAATGAGGGGTCGAACCGCAATTTCTAAAACAACGAGTCGACTCGATTTTTCAGCCCAGTGTCTGCTAACGACCCAAAGCGGACATTCAGCCATAGCCTGTGAGCCCTCGTCGCGTCATCTATTTAAGTGATGTTCGCGGCTATTGGCCGTTAGCG
>JAUWKW010000243.1 GCA_030614035.1 Chromatiales bacterium
CTGTGGCTGGTTATCGTCGCCAGGATCATCGGTGGTATTGCGGCCGCCAATATTGGGGTCGCATTCGCCTACGTGACTGACGTGTCCAGCGGGGCCGAGCGGGCCAAGAGCATGGGGATTCTCGGTTCGGCGTTCAGTTTCGGCTTCATGTTCGGACCGGCGATGGGTGGCTTATTGGCCGGCCCGGATTTGGAGACCGCCAATTTCATGCTGCCGGCATTCAGTGCAGCGGGTCTGGCGATCATTGCGACGTTCAGCGTGATCGTGTTTTTACCGGAGAGCCTGAAACCGGAAGAACGCAGTTCTGCTACCGGAACCGATCAGATTCCGCTGATGACCCAGGTACGAACGACCTTCAGCCACACCACGATGATCAACCTGTCACTGATGGCGTTCCTTGTCTACGTGTCATGGTCAACCTTGCTGGCAATCCTGACGCTGTGGATCAACCGCGTGCTGTTACTGGGCCCACGTGATATCGGGCTGATTTTTCTGTACTCGGGTTTTATCGGCGCGGTCTGCCAGCTCGTATTGATTGGTCCGATCACCAAGCGCATCGGCGAGAACGCCGTCGTCATGCTGTCGATTGCGGGCATGGGTTTGGGGCTGGCGGTATTGGCAATGACCGCATCGGTCACGATGACATTGTTAGCGATGACGCTGGTGTCGGCGGCCCACAGCCTGTTCAGCCCGGTCAGCACGGCGGTGGTGTCTCGTTTCGCCGAGCCGGCCGAACGCGGCATGGTGCTTGGCGTATTCCAGGGCATCGGCAGCCTGGGACGGGTGGCCGGCCCGGCCTTTGCCGGGGTCGCGTTCGCGCAGATCAGCTATTCGTCGCCGTACTGGATCAGTGCGTTGCTGACAGTGCCGGCCCTGGTGCTGGCAGTCGGTATCATGCGCCGCGCACAGCCCGGGTGACGCACGCAGCTCAGTCGCGCCAAGTGATCCGCCAGATTCGGCCCACCTTGTCTTCGGCCAGGTAAATCGCGCCGTCAGGGCCCTCGGCCAGGCCGGTCGGCCGGAAATTTGCGTCGGCCGGGCTTCTGATCTCCTCGGCACCGGCGAACCCGTCGGCGAAAATCTCCCAATCCCCAGACGGCTGGCCGTTTTCCATCGGTACAAACACGACGTTGTAGCCGGCCTGCGGCAACGGAATCCGGTTCCACGATCCGTGAAATGCAATAAACGCACCGCCGCGATAACGCTCGGGAACGTTGGTGCCAGAATGAAAGATCAGGTCGTTCGGGGCCCAATGCCCCGGAAAACCAATCAGCGGGTCTTTGTAGTCACCGTCGGCTTTGATCTCGCCATCGCCCCCGTATTCGGGCCCGAGCATGCGCGCGGCTTTCTGATGGTCGTAATAGGTATAGGGCCAACCAAAATTATCGCCCGCTTCGGCGACATGAAATTCCTCAGCTGGTAATTCAACGCGCTGTTCCCGCGTGAACTTCTTCGGCCACAGGATATCGAGCGAATCGCGCCCGTGCATGACGAAGTACAGACGATCAACGTCATCGTTCCATTCCAGTGCTACGACATTGCGCGTTCCGGTCACGTAACGCTCACCATCGCGGACCTGGTCCTGCAACTTTCCATCGGCTGCAAAACGCCAGATACCCCCGCCGCGTTCCAATTGCGGACAGGGATTAAGGCCGGGTGATTCGCGCTTGTTGTTTTGTTCCTGGCAACTATTCGTTGGCGTGCCCGAATTCACATACATGTTGCCGCTGCTGTCGAATGCCAGCGTCTTGGAGCCGTGCGAGCGCTGTAACGGAAACCCGCCGGCGATCGGCTCAGGCACCGCGGCTGGCACGAGGTTGTCATCCAGCGGAACACGATACACCGTGACTTCCGATGAGAAATACAAGTGTCCGTCGTGAATCGCCAAACCGGTTGTTACATCGGTGGGACCGAACTCCTCGACGACATCGGCAACGCCATCGCCGTTGGTGTCCCTGAGCGCAATGAGCCCACCGTAGCTTGCTGACTGGCTGAACATCCGGATTTCTTGCGCAAAGCGCTTCGCGACGTAGACGTCACCGTTGTCGCGGACAGCCAGATGCCTGATTTTGCCGAGCCCTTCGTGAAACACCGTGGCCTGGAAACCATCGGGCAGACTGAAATCCTCAGTGGCAGCGGACTCCGCAAGGCATAGCAGAATCGAGGCAACTATTAATGTCTTGGTATTCATGCGGCTCATCCAATTCTTGAACATCAGGAGCATCGTAGCGCCGCCGGGCCCGTCGCTGGAACAAGGTGAGTAGGCCGCGACCGTATTGCGGCGCCGCCAACCGTCGGCGCGGACCGACACCGAAGGCTTGTTGAGTGAATAAAAATATGCCCGCCGATGGCGGGCATATTCTGGCTAACCCACGGCCTGAAGATTCAGACCATACGGTACCCGCCTTACGCGAGACCTGCTGTCCTCCGGGCAGCTTTTTGCCTCGCAAGCGCCTTCTTTCGCGCAGCAGCGACGCGCTGCTGTGCTGTCTTTCGGGCCGCGGCTGCTCGCCTGCGCGCTTGCGCGATGACTTTCTTCTTTACCGCAGCCGGCGGACCCTTGATGCCCGCTTCCCGGGCAATGTGCGCAATCAGTTTTGCGGCAAATACCTTCTGTTCGGCCTGGGCCTTGGCCTGTTCCGCCGTCTTGACCGCGTTCATGGCATTGGTCATCGCCTTGCGTACGGCATCACCCATCACTTTCTTTTTACGAGCTGATGATGGAGCCTTCTTTTTCCTGCGAACTGCTTTCTTCGCCATGATTACCCTCCCCTTGCTGGTTGAATGGCCCGATTCTAGGCTTTGGGGCGTTGAATGAAATTCCGGGGATGTACTTAGCGGAATTCGGCGATTGCCTATTCCCTGGTTGAAATAAAAAGAACAGAATTGGATGGATCGGTAATTAATACCAATAATTGTTCATACTTCCGCCGGCACCAACTCTACGCCGCCGAAAATCTTCGCATGGCGTGGACCTGCTAAATCCATCTACCTCAGCATCCACATCCGTGGCCCCGCTTAGACTGGTATTATCCGAGACCTCGCAAGCCGAATACGAATAGTCGCTTAACCGGAGCCCCCCAATGCGTCGAGAATACATCCGTCCCGTTCGCCGGATCGCGACAGCGC
>JAUWKW010000219.1 GCA_030614035.1 Chromatiales bacterium
GTGGCCCATTCGGGCTTGTAACCGAACACTTTGTAGAACTCGCCCTTGTAATTCATCGTCTCGTTAGGCGAGACCCCTTTCAGAATTTCCAGGCATTCGCGCACCTTGCCGACGAATCGCTCGCGGCCTTTGCCCATGGTCTGACTTACGGCCCCACCGCCACCGAGCATGAGCATGGCCCGGCCGTTGCTGAGGTCGTTCAAGGCAAACAGCAGGTTGGCAATTTTCAGCGGATGCAGTTCCACCGGGGTGACGGCCATCGGGCCGAGCCGGATGTTCGACGAGCGCTCGGCGAGCAGTGCCAGGGTGAAAAACGGATCCCGCGACCCGCCGTAATTGGCGGACCAGACGCCGCGCAAACCATAACCCTCGACCAGCATGCCGAGTTCTACCGCTTCCTGAGGCGAGGTGAATTCGTTCAGGATGATGTCGATTTCCATGGCGCAGTCCTCTGGATTTGTTGTGATGCGCCGCGACTTTATTCGATATTGATGGTCCAGCGCCGGACAGCGATAGTACCCCCAGGATTATTGGAGGCACGCGATTTGTCGCAGTCCTCTCCATCCTGCGAGCAAGCTGACTGACTTAATCTTTGGTACAGTGGGCGGGTCAACCCACCACTTATAATCGTGTCAAAGTACAATCCCAACCGCGTCCGTAACATCTACCAGCCGGGTAGCGAGAAGCCGTTCAAGGTGAGCCGCTCGAAGATCGATCTTTTCATTGGGTGTCCACGCTGCTTTTATATCGATCGCCGCCTTGGCACAGGCAGACCGCCAGGGTTTCCGTTCAATCTGAACCTTGCCGTAGACCGGCTTTTAAAGGCCGAGTTCGACACCCACCGGGTTGCCGGCACTACGCATCCATTGCTGGAGCGATACGGTGTCGATGCGCGGCCAGTGGCGCACGAGCAACTCGACGATTGGCGCGAAAATTTCAAGGGCGTGCAGTTTCTGCATGAACCGACGAACCTGATCATCACTGGTGCAATCGACGATTTGTGGCAAGAGCCGGGCGGGGACTACATAGTCGTCGATTACAAGGCGACCTCAAAGAAGGACCCGATCACAGCGCTCGACCAGGGCTGGCACTCTGGTTACAAGCGGCAGCTCGAGGTTTACCAATGGCTGCTACGCCGGAACGGCCATCCTGTATCCGATACCGGCTATTTCGTCTATTGCAACGGTCGGGCGGATGCCAAGGCCTTCGACGGTCAGCTCGAGTTTGACGTGACCTTAATCGCTCACGAGGGCGACGACAGTTGGGTTGAAGGCACGCTGAAGCTGATCCACACCTGCCTCAACTCTGACGAAATTCCGGCGCCCGGGCCGGAGTGTGATTACTGCGCCTATGTCCGGGCGATCGGCGAGCTGCATATCGGCTCTCATCGGGTATTAGCCTGGTAGCCTGGCTCAGCCACGGCCACGCAATCGCGGTGGCCAAACTAAAACGTGCGATCTGACGTGTCGGCCGACACTACGACAATGGCTGTCTATTCAAGCCCCTCGGCTTCCAGGGCTGCGCGCACAGCCGGCCGTTCGTCGATGGGCGCTTTGTAGGCCACAAATTCCGGCCAGTTCGCTGCATCCATATGGAACATAGCGGCCCACCGTAGCATCACGTACATATAGATATCGGCGACCGAATACCGGTTCCCGACCAGGTAGTCCCGGTCCGACAGCGCGTCACGAACGATTTCCATGCGCTGGTGGACATGAGCAATCGCCCGCTCTTTGTTTTCCTCGGACGCGCCGGGTACGACCAGGGGGCCGAAACTCTTGTGAATTTCGGACGCAATATAGTTCAGCCATTCCTGCGCCCGGTACCGGTCCGGATCCGTCGGTGTTGGTACGAGGTTCGCACCGGGATTCAGATCGGCCAGGTATTGGACGATTGCAGGCCCCTCGGTCATCAGCTCACCGCTGTCGAGTTCCAACGCAGGGACGTAAGCCTTCGGGTTAATGGTCCGGTAATTTTCGCCGCCATCGATCGTGCGTGTGCGCATGTCGACCTTAACAAGGGCGAAGTCAAGTTCCGCCTCGCGCAGCACTATATGCGGCGACAGCGAGCAAGCGCCTGGTGAGTAATACAGTTTCATCATTGCTTATTCCTTATTGTTTATTCTTTAACAGGGTAATCAAAAGTGTTGGGCAAAGAATACCGCCGTCGTATCGTTGGCAAAATCGATCTGCAATTGTGGATCGAGAATCGCGTCGTTATCGAAATACTGGTGCGAGTACATCGCAAAGTTTTTGTGATTGGCGCCGGGCAGCGTGACATAGTGCACCGATTCCGGCAGGTTCGCTTGCCCTTCGGCAAAGCGTTCGAGTGGTTGCAGACCGTCGTTGTCGCCCCAGATATACAGCATCGGCAAGTTCAGGCCAGAAAAATCAGCCGGTACGCCGGCGGCCCACCACGCGATTGCCGTTACATTGGGTTGGTGGCGCGAAATGAGTTCGAGGCTGGAATAGCCGCCCATTGAATGGCCGATGAAAAACCAGTCCTGGACGCCAAAACTGTCGAGCCGCGCCGCGGCTGAATCCACAGCATTAACCGACAACCGGCCCGGGCCGCTCGGAACGAACACGGTGTAACCGAGCTGGGCGAAATACGCGGCGGTTTGCGCGTAGCTCTGTGGTTTAATCAGCGCCCCGTGCATGATGACCAGGCCGTGGCCATTGGCCGCTATCGGCGTGAACACGAAACTGCCATCGTTTTCTTTGACCGCGGCAAAGCCTTCGCCTGCGAGGTATTGCGCCGTTTCCGGCAATGGCTGACCGTCAATGCGGTACCACAGTGCCAACAGAATCGCGCCAACGGCCAGCAGCGCGACGATAACGAGCGCGATACGTTTAACCATTTTCATGGTGTCGTGCGGGCGAACTCGACGCCGATCAATAACTGTACTTGATCGCGCCGGATTGCTTTTCGGGATCCTTGTGCCAGATCTGGCGCGCACCGAAACCGTCTTTTCTGAGCCACTGCTCGGTGTAGACAATCCGGTCCGGGTCGAGCACCAGCAACGGAATCTGGGGCGGCAGATCGAGTGGCCGGCCGATCTGCACCGACGATGCCTGCCAGCGGTATATCGTCATCGCTTCGTCGTGCTCGGGCGTGCCGGGGTCGGCAAACGCGGCCGTGCCGAAGAGCTGTACGCCCCGAACACTGGCCCAACCACTGTTCTCACCGTAGGTAGCGAAACAAATGCGCGGCTCGGTTTGCATCGCTTTGATTTTCGGGCTACCCGGCTGCGCGAGGATATACAAGACCATACCGTCTGCGTGAAACTCGACCGGGCTGCCGATTGGCCCGTTCTTGCCATACGTACAGAGAACGCCCATCCAGTGAGTCGCCAGAAAGTGTTCGATCCGCTCGGTGAGTTCGTC
>JAUWKW010000158.1 GCA_030614035.1 Chromatiales bacterium
AACCTCGCCATGTCACCGGAGTACACGGCATTGGTCTCCATCTGGCCGTTTGGCAACGTGTATCTGGTCGATCGGGCCACCCACAAACTCGTCAAGTCAGTCAAGGCCAAGGCTCCATATGGTGTGCAGTTTTTGCCTGCCAACAGCTTCCTCGTCGCGGACTTCAGCAGCGGAACGCTGGTTCACGCGGCCGCCGGCAAGGATCGCAGCAAGAAGGTCATCACCGATCAGTTGAGCGGTCCGGTAGGGGTCGCATACGCCGGTGAAGACATGGCCTATGTGACGGAGTACCTGAGTGGAGTCGTCTCGCGCGTGAACCTGACAACCGGGGCCACCGTCGGTGTTGCCTGGGACCTGCAGCAGCCCGAGGGCATCGCGATCGCACCGGACGGCCGGCTCATCGTAGCGGAGGTCGGCGCACAGCGACTGATCGCGATCGACCCGGGTACCGGCGAGGTGGAGACGGTTGCCGATGGCCTGCCGATCGGCCTGGCCGGTGGTGATGATCTGCCGCCGCCGTTCCTGCTCACCGGTGTCGCTGTCGAAGCGAATGGAAGCATAATATTCAGCTCGGATATCGAGAACGCAATCTACCGCGTGCACCCACAGTAACTCCAATCACACGACGCCCGCATGAACGCACCGACGAGCAACCTGAACCGCCGCAGCTTGTTAAAGAGCATCGGCGCCGTGCCATTAATGGCCGCGGTGCCCAACGTGGTACGCGCACTGAATGCGTCCGACGTCATCGTAATTGGGGCCGGGCTGTCGGGGCTTAATGCGGCGCTGTTGCTCGAAGGTGAGGGCGTTAACGTGACGGTGCTCGAAGGACGCAACCGCGCGGGTGGACGCGTCAAATCATTGCGGAACATTCCCGGTGCACCGGAGGTTGGGGGTACGGCATTCGGGCCCGGTTATGCTCGTCTTGTCGATGCGGCGAGAACCTATGGCGTGGACCTCGTCGATATCACGCCGGTCGTCCCGTATTTCTTCCGGCGCGAACTGATCCTCGATGGCGAAGTGATTCCCGCGGCGAACTGGCCGGGCCACCGGCTGAACCCTTTTCCGGAACCGTTCCGTGAAGTCATGCCCTGGGCCTACATGAACATGCTGGTTGGCTCGACGAACCCATTGCAGACCGCCGATGCATGGCTGGACCCGGACAATGCGAAATTCGATATCGCCTTGCACGAATGGTTCAGCCAGCAGGGCCAGTCGGATGCAGTGATCCAGCTCGCGTACAACACGAACCCGACTTACAGCGGCACGGCTTGGGACGTTTCCGCATTACAGGTGTTCATGGCGGCTGCCTTCGCCGGCATGCAGCGTCAACTCGCGGCCGGCGGACCCGTCATGGGCTACACGGCCAAGAACGGCAACCAGAGCATCCCCGAGGCGATGGCGGCCGCGTTAAAAAACGACGTGCAGTACAACAAAACGGTGGTGGGGATTCGGTCGAGCGACAGTGGAGCCGAAGTCCATTGCAGCGACGGCAGTATTTATCGCGCCGATCGCGTCGTCTGTTCGGTGCCTTGCTCGGTGCTAAGGCGCATCAGAATCGATCCCATGCTGAAGGGTCCCCAGGACAAGGGGGTCCGCACGCTGATTTCAAACGCGATTAACCAGATCCATATCGTGCCGAAGAAACCCTACTGGGAGAACGACGGCCTCAATCCGAATATGTTCACGAACAGCCTGGCCGGCATGGTACTGGCCGAACACAAAGGTGCGGCGCCGGAAGACATCACCAGTATTTCAATCTGGGTCCGCGGCCTGAACGCGGCATGGATGGATCAGCAGGCTACTGACACGGCCGTCGCTGCGGTGATCAGCGATCTGGAGCGTCAGCGGCCTGCAGCCAAAGGCCAGCTCGAGGTCCTCGGCTACAAGTCCTGGTATCGCGATCCATTCTCTGCCGGCGACTGGGCCGTGTGGCAGCCTGGCCAGATAACGGAGTTTGGAGCCGAAGTCGCCACACCGCACGGACGCATTCACTTCTGCGGCGAACACACAGCGATCGCCAACCGGGGCATGGAGGGCGCGATGGAATCCGGCGAGCGCGCCGCATTCGAACTGTTCGAGGTGTTGTAGTTGGCTCGACGATGTTGGCCCGCCAGACTGGCAATGTGTAATTTGGTTTCTGCGAACGCGAAATGACCTCTCTGATACGACCGTTTAAGGGCCTGCGCCCGGTGCCGGAGCGCGCGGCAGACGTTGCGGCACCACCGTATGACGTGCTCAATACGGCGGAAGCCCGTGCGCGAGCCAACGGCCGGCCGCTCAGTTTTCTGCACATTTCGAAGCCGGAGATTGACCTTCCGGACGGCACCGATCCATTCGCGCCGGAAGTCTATGCGAAGGGCGCCGAGAACCTTCAGCAAATGATCAATGAAAGCGTACTCGTTCGCGATACAACCGCGTCATTCTACGTTTATCGTCTGCGGATGGACGGACACGAGCAGGAGGGTCTCGTGGTTGCGGCATCGATTGCAGAATACGATAACAATCGCATTCGCAGGCACGAACTCACGCAACCCTACAAAGAAGATGACCGCGTGCGGCAAATCACCGCGCTGAATGCTCAAACCGGGCCAGTGCTGGTTGCATACCGGAGTTCAGCCGAGGTCAAAGCCATTATTGATGCAGTTGTTCAGGAAAATCCTGTATACGACCTGGTAACGGACGACGGTATCGGGCATTCGCTGTGGGTGATCGATAATTTCGCGCAGATTGAGGAACTCACCAAGAGTTTCGAGGCAATGGACGCGCTGTACATCGCCGACGGTCACCACCGTTCTGCTGCGGCTTCCCGCGTCGCTGCAGCGAAAAAAAAGGCGAATCCGGCGCATACAGGTAGTGAGGCGTATAACTATTTTCTTTGTGTGGCGTTCCCTCACGACGAAACCAGGATCCTCGACTACAACCGCGTAATTCGCGATCTCAATGACTGGCGGCCGGAGCAATTGCTGGAGCAGATCGAACAGCGCTTCGAAGTTACGCCGTCGGATACGGCAGTTCGACCCGACAGGCCAGCACAATTCGGAATGTACCTCGACGGCCATTGGTATCAGCTGGATATCCGCGAGGAATGGATTCCGGTGGACGATCCTGTTGCCAGGCTCGATGTCAATTTGCTTCAGGACCATTTGATCGGCCCGCTGCTTGGTATCGAGGACCAGAGTACGGATTCGCGAATCGACTTCGTGGGCGGTGTCCGCGGTTTAGAGCATCTGGAAAAGAACGTCGACAGCGGTGACATGCAGATTGCGTTTTCGTTCTTTCCCACTCGCATGCAGGATTTGATGGCTGTCGCCGATGCCAACGAAGTGATGCCGACGAAATCGACCTGGTTCGAACCCAAGCTTGCAGACGGCCTGGTTACCCACGTCCTCGACTAAGGGCCATCTCATTCCTCCCTTGCGTTGAAAATCACGTGCAAACGCTGACTATGGGCAGTCGATTCCGATGTGCCGACATGGGAGAATAGCGAAGCATCTGACCTCCTCGGCTATGCCCTGATCACAAATACAAACAGCAGGTACTTTTAATGACTAAAGAAGAACTACAACCGCCAGAGGGGTGGGTTGACGGCATGGTGCCGACGATGAATGGCACCGGGTTCATGTTCGAAAGGATCGACGCTTATGCGGAAGAATTCATCGAATACTCGGGCGGCATTGATGATGAAGTTCTGGATATGGGCTGCGCCTATGGTGTCGCAACGATTTCCGCCCTGCAGGCAGGCGCCAGGGTACGTGCCTGCGACCTGGACGAACGGCACATCGAGATACTTGAATCGCGCGTACCAAAAGAGTTGCGCGCTAACTTGACCTGCCAGCAAGCCCAATTGCCGGACGTGGATCTACCTGCCGACCATTTCGGCGCCATTTTCTGCTCCCGGGTGTTTCATTTTCTGTCGGGCGACGACATCGACGCCTCTACACGCAACATGTTCCGGTGGATGAGGCCAGGGGGAAAACTGTATATCGTCGCGGACACGCCCTACGGCATCTGGCGAAATTTTATTCCGACGTGGGAGGCTAATTACGACCGGGGCGAACGGTGGCCCGGTTGGATGGAACCGGCAATGGACTATTTGCCGTACGGCCCTTCGGGCAAGGGCAAACACCCTCCCTTCATGAACCTGCAGGACCCCGACTTACTGGCGCGCACTTGCACCGAAGCCGGATTCAATGTGCAGCGCGCCACGTTCATCGCGCGCCCGGATTTTGGCGAAAAGGGCCGCATGGACGGGCGGGAAAACTGTGGTGTGCTGGCCATCAAACCGGCCTAGGCGGCGAAAGCTTCACGCTTCCCGGTTCAGCGGAGTTCGGCTGGGATAGAATAACCAACCAGAGGCGATGGTCGCCGGCTCGAATAAGATAAAGGTAGCGTCTGTCATGATCTCCCACGAACTCTTGCGCGATCAGGGAATCCTGAAGATCTTCCCGGAAGGCCCGCTGGAATCCGGCGACTTCGAGACACTCAGCCAGGAGGTCGATGAATACATTGT
>JAUWKW010000006.1 GCA_030614035.1 Chromatiales bacterium
GTCAGTATCCGCGACCGATAACAATAGCGTCGTCTTATCGTCGCCGCTGGGCGGAAAGAGCTTGCGGCCAATGACAAAAAACCGGGTGGTATTGTCAGGACGGTCCTCAATATCGGCGACCAGCTTTTCCAGTCCGTACACCTCGGCGGCTGCATCGCCGGCGATAGCAGCAGTCCCAAGCTCATCGCGTGCGCGCCGCGCACCGTCCGCGTTGCTGCTCGAGACGATATGTTCGGCATCCGGCAAGTATTCTTTGAGCCAGGCACGACACTGCGCAAGAGACTGCGGATGCGCGCAGACGCGCACAACCTTTTCCAGGCTATCCATAGATCCCAACAAATGCTGGCGAATGCGCATTTCCACCTCGCCGCAAATTTTCAGCGGCGAGGTCAGGAACATATCCAGCGTGTTGTTGACGGTGCCCTCGCTCGAATTCTCGATCGGCACGACACCGAAGTCCGCCATGCCGGCTTCGACCTCGTGAAAGACTTCGTCAATCGTCGCCAGCGGCAATGCTCTGACCGAGTGGCCAAATTGCTTTAACACCGCAGCCTGGGTAAATGTCCCCTCCGGACCGAGATAACCGATTTTCAGCGGTTCTTCCTGAGCCAGGCAGGCCGACATGATCTCCCGGAACAAGCGCGCCATTTCCTCATCCGAGAGCGGTCCATCGTTGCGGTCGACAACAGACCGCAGCACCTGGGCTTCCCGCTCTGGACGGTAATACTCGACCGTGCTGGAGTCCGCCTTTTTAACGTCGCCCGCCTGCTGTGCGTAGCGCGCGCGTTCGCTAATCAACCCCTGGATTTTTTCGTCCACAGCATCGATCCGGCGACGCATCGCGTCGAGATCTTTCGCACTATCCTTTTTTTTGCTTTTGCCTGACATTTGAGATGACCGAGACGGTTAAAATTAGGTTTACTGGGGGCGCCCTAAACTACGCACGTTTAAAACGCCATCTATTGAACGAATATAAGCAAGCGTCTGTTCCTGCACTTCGGCGTCAAGATCGATGATGGTGTAGGCAAGATTGTCGCGCGACTTGTTCAGCAGGTCTTCGATATTCAATCCGGCATCACCCAAACAGGTCGATATTTGTCCCACCATATTCGGGACATTCGCATTGGCAACGGTGATCCGATATACATCGTTACGAGGCATATCCGCTTCGGGAAAGTTGACCGATCGCCGAATCAGCCCATTCTCGAGGTAGGCCCGCAGGTTCTGCGCAACCATAACGGCTGAGTTGGCCTCCGCTTCGTGAGTGGATGCACCGAGATGCGGCAGGGTGATGACCTTGTCGTTATCGATCAGCGCCCGCCTCGGAAAATCGCAAACATAGTAACTGAGCTGGCCAGACTCCAGACTCTTCAGCACCGCGGTTTCATCGACAATACTGCCTCGGGCAAAATTCAAGACAACACCACCAGCCGGCATCAAATCGATGCGCTTAGCATTAACCAGATGCCGAGTTGCATCCAGCAACGGCACGTGGACCGTCACCATGTTGGAATGTCTGAACAGGGCCTCAAGATCACGCGCCTGCTGCACTCCTGACGACAATTGCCAGGCTCTTTCAACGCTGATTTTTGTGTCGAAGCCGATCACGTGCATGCCGAGCTCAAGTGCCGTATTCGCCACCTGCACGCCAATCGCGCCAAGACCCACGACCCCCAGCGTGCGACCCGGCAGCTCATACCCGACAAAGCGCTTTTTGCCCGCTTCGACTGCCTTTGCCAGCGCCTCGTCATCACCGTCCAGTTCCTGGAGGTACTGCCAGGCGCCGCACAGATTTCGCGCGGCAATAAGCAAGCCGCTGACAACCAGTTCCTTGACCGCGTTGGCGTTGGCGCCAGGCGCGTTAAAGACCGGAACGCCGCGTGCAGACAATGCGTCGACCGGAATGTTGTTAACCCCGGCACCCGCGCGCGCGACTGCCAGCACGCTCTCGGGTATCTCCATACCATGCATATCGTGGGACCGCCGCAGGATGGCATCCGGATCACGACAGTCGGGCGCAACCGCGTACTGCCCCGATGGAAGCCGCTCGAGGCCGGATTCGGAAATATTATTCAGCGTAAGAATCTTGTACATGACTTTACAGTTCTGCGTTCGTGCCTCAGGTGACGAGTCTTACCCGACAACCCGGTCACTCAGCCGTGGCGACGTTCAAATTCGGCCATAAATGCCAGCAATGCGTCGACGGCCGCTTCCGGCACGGCATTGTATATGCTTGCGCGCATTCCGCCCACGGAGCGATGCCCTTTGAGGTGGGTCAAACCCTGTTCCTCCGCCTGGACAAGGAATTCACCGTCGAGTTCTGGACGGGCCAGGGTAAATGGCACATTCATCCATGACCGGTACAGCCGGGCGACCGGATTGGAGTAGAAGTCCGACTCGTCGATTGCTGCGTATAATTTCTGCGCCTTCCGCTCATTCACTTCGCCGATTGCCTTCAAGCCACCTTGGCGCTTCAGCCAAGCGAACACCAGCCCCGCCATATACCATGCAAAAGTTGGCGGTGTATTCAGCATCGACCCTGCCTCCGCGTGGGCGGCATAGCTAAGGATCGGCGGCAGTTGCGGCGGTGGTTCCTGCAGTAAATCCTGATGCACAATCATGACCGTCAGCCCGGCGGGACCGATGTTTTTCTGTGCCCCGGCATAAATCAGGCCAAAGCGAGACACGTCAATCGGCCGCGACAGGATGGTGGACGACATGTCGGTCACCAGCGGCACCGCGCCCACGTCCGGCGGCTCATGAACCTCCAGGCCACCGATGGTTTCGTTGGCGGTGTAATGAAAGTATGCCGCTTGGGGATTGCATTCCCAGCTGGCTCGAGCAGGCACATCCGAATAGGACAAATCTCCGGCATCGGCAACAATATGGACGCTGCGCATCACCGCTGCTGTTTTTTGCGCTTTTGTCGACCAGCTCCCGGTAATCAGATAATCCACGGACTGATCAGCGTCGGCAAGATTCATCGGCACCAGAGCAAACTGTTGCGTTGCGCCGCCCTGCAAAAATAACACCGCATAGGAATCCGGGATGCTCATCAACTCGCGAAGGTCACTCTCGGCCGCTTCCGCTACCGCTCTGAAAGCTTCGCTCCGGTGGCTCATTTCCATGACCGACATACCGGTCCCGCTCCACTCGGACAGGCTCGCCCGAGCCTCTTCCAATACCTCCAGTGGAATTGCGGCCGGTCCGGCACTAAAGTTGAAAACTCGTGACACCCTCTTACACCTGCTAACTGCGGAGCTGATGTTTATCGCCGTTGCGTTTGAACGTTATTTTATTCTTCTTCATCCTGCAGCTGGACAATCCTGTCCAGCCCGACCAGACGATCACCCTCGGCCAACCTGATCAGCCGCACCCCCTGCGTATTGCGGCTTTGTACCGAGATTTCCGCTACCGGTATGCGCACCAGCGTACCGGAGGAACTGATCAGCATCGCTTCATCGTCGTCGCCAACCTGAATGGCACCGACCATGTTCCCGTTGCGATTTGATGTCTGGATCGCGATTACCCCCTGGCCGCCGCGACCCTGAAGCGGAAAATCAGGCACGGCAGTGCGCTTGCCAAACCCATTCTCGGTCGCCGTCAAAATGTCACCGTCCTGGATAATCAAAAGCGCGATCACTTCGTGATCACCAGCCAGGCGAATACCGCGGACGCCCGCAGCGCCCCGCCCCATCGCCCTGACACCCGTTTCGGCAAACCGAATCGCCTTACCGGAACTGGCAAAGACCATGATATCGGACGACCCATCGGTGATCTGAACGTCAACCAGTTTGTCGTCGCCACGCAAATCTACGGCAATGATGCCGTTGCTGCGCGGTCTTGAAAATGCTCGCAGCGGGGTCTTTTTTACGCGGCCCGAACCGGTCGCCATGAATACGAAACGGTCGCCGCCAAAATCACGAACCGGTAACACGGCATTGATACGCTCCCCCTCCTGCAGCGGCAGCAGGTTGACGATTGGTTTCCCGCGGGCCCCGCGACTGGCACGCGGCACCTGGTAAACCTTCAGCCAATACGCTTTGCCGCGGCTGGAAAAACACAACAATGTATCGTGGCTGTTCGCAACGAAAAGTTTGTCAATGAAATCTTCGCCTTTGACCTTGGCCGCAGACCGACCGCGGCCACCGCGACGCTGGGCCTGATAAGTCTCCAGCCCCTGGGCCTTGGCGTATCCGCCATGCGACAGTGTGACAACCAGATCCTCTTCGGGAATCAGGTCCTCCAGGGTCAGATCGGAGTGATCCTCACCGATTTCGGTACGCCGACTGTCGGCATAGTTTTCCCGAATCTCGGCCAGCTCGGACCGGATCACTGCAATGAGTCGATCCGGGTCCGCGAGTATATCTGTAAATTCTTTAATTTTTCCTAGTATCTCTTTGTATTCATTTATTATTTTTTCTTGTTCCAGGCCCGTCAGCCGATGCAGGCGCAGCTCCAGGATCGCCTGCGCCTGAGTCGGCGACAGGCGGTAGCCATCCTTGACCGAGCCGTAGATATCTTCGAGACCGTCCGGCCGTGTGTCGATTGTGCCGGCCCGCTTCAACATTGCGGTGACATCTCCCGGAGACCACAGCTGCGCGACCAATGCGTCACGCGCGTCCGCCGGCGAAGGAGACGCTTTGATTATCGCAATGACTTCGTCAATATTGGAAAGTGCGACCGCATGCCCTTCCAAAACGTGGCCGCGATCACGTGCTTTGCGCAAGTTGAAAACCGTACGCCGCGTTACTACTTCCCGCCGATGACTGAGGAATGCTTTCAGGACATCTATCAAGCTCATCAACCGCGGCCGGCCGTCTTCGAGCGCCACCATGTTGATCCCGAACACGGTTTCCAGCGGCGTATGTTTGTAGAGATTGTTCAGCACGACGTCGGTGATCTGACCTTTGCGTAGCTCGATAACAACCCTTAGTCCGTCCTTGTCAGACTCGTCCCTCAGTTCTGTGATGCCATCGATTCGTTTATCGCGGACGAGTTCGGCAATCTTCTCCAGCAGCCTGGCTTTGTTTACCTGGTAGGGCAATTCAGTGAACACGATGGCCTCACGCCCCTTGTCACCT
This sequence comes from Chromatiales bacterium, assembly GCA_030614035.1. Lineage (GTDB taxonomy): Bacteria > Pseudomonadota > Gammaproteobacteria > Steroidobacterales > JAPUGB01. The sequence continues at coordinate 5,085 of JAUWKW010000006.1, forward strand.
AAAGGCTCAATATGATGTCGCGCCCGCGTATAAAGCCGGCCGCGCCCGGTCGTGTAGGCGGCAAAAATTCCCTGCGCCCCGCTGATGATGCCGGCGGTCGGAAAGTCGGGACCTGGCAGGATTTCCATCAGCTGCCGGACTGAAATATCCGGGTCGTTGATCAGCGCAACCGTCGCGTCAACGACTTCGCCGAGGTTGTGTGGCGGTATGTTGGTAGCCATGCCGACCGCGATTCCGGAGGAACCATTGACGAGCAGGTTCGGTACCCGCGTCGGCATAACCGTGGGCTCGGATTCCGAACCATCATAGTTTTCGGCAAAATCCACCGTTTCCTTGTCGATATCTGCCAGCAGTTCACTCGCAATCCGCGTCATACGAACCTCGGTGTAACGCATGGCCGCCGGCGCATCTCCATCGACAGATCCGAAATTGCCCTGCCCGTCGACCAGCAGGTAACGCATCGAAAACGGCTGTGCCATGCGAACGATGGTGTCGTATACCGCCGTGTCACCGTGTGGGTGGTACTTGCCGATGACGTCACCGACAACGCGCGCCGATTTCTTGTAGGCCTTGGTGTAATCGTTCCCGAGTTCTCGCATCGCAAACAAAACCCGCCGGTGTACGGGTTTCAAACCATCGCGTACGTCGGGCAAGGCACGGCCCACGATGACGCTCATCGCGTAGTCGAGATAGGACTGCTTCATCTCGTCTTCGAGATTGACAGGCAATACTTCCTGAGCCACTTCAGTCATCGGTGGATTGCTGACCTGGAATTTGAGGGGCTGGAGTGACCGGCCTTTCTGCCTCGGTAATCGGAACCATCAAGGGCGTCGTTTGCGGCGTTCCAGAAGGTTATATCCGGCCAAAATTTCAAGCGAACATATTATCACAGCTACGCCGCTGACCGTGGGTAGAATCGGTCCGTGGAACGACTCTGCGGACCTCCGAATTTGCCACTCACAGTCGGCTTTTGTGTTTCGCTGTCGCAGTCGATCAGGCATTATCGTGCATGCAAGCGCAACACCTCCGGAGTGCCAAATGCATGTCGCCGATTGCATCGTCATACCGCGCTGGTTAATTCCCGTCGAGCCGGCCGGTGTGGTACTCGAAGATCACGCAATCGTCATTCGTGATGGACGCATCGTGGCGTTGGCCCCAGTCGCTGAGGCAATCGACTCTTTCAATGCCGAAACCGTCATCGAGCGGCCTGACCATGTCCTGATCCCCGGCCTGATCAATGCCCATACCCATGCGGCGATGACACTGTTTCGCGGGCTGGCCGACGACCTGCCGCTGCAGGAATGGTTGACGGAACACATCTGGCCGGCGGAGGCCCGTTGGGTTGATTCGGATTTTGTGCGGGATGGCACCGATCTCGCGGTACTGGAAATGATTCGAAGCGGTACGACCTGTTTCAACGACATGTACTACTGCCCCGATACGGTCGCACAAGTGGCTGCCGAGCGTGGCCTGCGAGCCTGCGTCGGGATGATCGTGATCGAGATGGAGACAGTCTGGGCCAAAGACATCGAGCAGTACCTGTCGCGGGGTATCCAGGTGCATGACCAGTACCGGGAACATCCGCTGATATCCACCGCATTTGCGCCCCACTCGACCTATGCCGTTGGTGACGAGACGATGCACCGGATACGTACGCTCGCTGACCAGCTGGAGGTCCCGATTCACACCCATCTGCATGAAACCGCATCTGAAGTTCAGCAAAGCGTAGAGCAGTTTGGCCGACGGCCAATTGAGCGGCTGGCAGCGATGGGCGTGTTGAGCCCGCAGTTGGCAGCAGTTCATATGACGCAGCTGAACCGCGACGAAATTATCCTTTTGGCAGAGCACGGGGTATCGGTAGTGCACTGCCCGGAATCCAACCTGAAACTCGGCAGCGGATTCTGTCCGGTTGCTGAGCTACTGGCTGCCGGGGTAAATGTCGCACTGGGAACCGACGGGGCCGGCAGTAACAATGACCTCGATATGCTCGGCGAAATGCGATGCGCCGCGTTGCTTGCCAAAGGCGTGGCTGGCAATCCAGAGGTTGTCAAAGCCGAGGATGCACTGGCTATGGCAACGATAAATGGTGCTCGAGCGCTGGGTCTGGACGAGTCGATCGGCTCGCTGGTGGTGGGGAAATGGGCCGACATGGTCTGTCTCGATCTGGCCGCGCCTGCGACCCAGCCGGTACATCATGCGCTCTCGCAGGTGGTCTATTCCGCATCACGCGAACAGGTCTCAGACGTTTGGGTCGCCGGCCAGCCGCTGCTCGGGGACAATGAATTGTCATCGCAAGACGAAGCGGGAGTTTTTGAGCGTGCAGCAGCCTGGCAGGCGCGATTGGAAGGTCGATATGAATGACACCCTCAATGTCGATCCGGCCGAACTAAAAAAGTTTGACGAGCTGGCAAGCCGCTGGTGGGACCCTGAGGGCGAGTCCAAACCTTTGCATCGAATGAACCCTGTGCGCCTTGCATATCTGCAAGACCGCGTGAACCTTGCTGGCAAGCGATGCCTGGACATCGGCTGCGGCGGCGGTTTGCTGACAGAGGCTATGGCCCGGGCCGGCGCAGATGTCACCGGCATCGACCTTGCTACTGCGCCTTTGAGCGTCGCCCGGATGCACCTGGAGGAATCCGGGTTGCACTCCATTCGTTACATCGATACCTCCGCAGAAGCACTCGCCGAATCCGAACCGGCCAGTTTTGACGTGATCACCTGCATGGAGGTCCTTGAACATGTTCCCGACCCGGCGCAGCTCGTCGCCGCCTGCCGGCGTCTGGCGAAGCCCGGAGCGCAGGTATTTTTCTCAACCATCAACCGGAACCCAAAAGCGTTTTTGCTGGCGATTGTGGCCGCAGAATACATCCTCGGTTTGCTACCCCGCGGTACGCATGAATATGCCCGCCTGATCAAGCCGTCCGAACTCAACAGGTGGTCCCTGACCGCCGGGCTACAGTTTCGCGACCTGACCGGACTGCATTTCAATCCCCTCAATGACAGTTTCAGTCTTACTGACAATGTTGACGTGAACTATCTAATACACTTCGCCGCGCCCGAGTGAATACCAATCGCGATGCAAAAGCCGTAGCGATACGGGGCGTGCTGTTCGATTTGGATGGGACGCTGCTGGACACGGCACCCGACATGGTTGGCGCGTTAAATACATTGCGCACCGAAGAACAATTCGGACCGGTGCCATATGCTATCGCCCGGGCGCACGTTTCGACGGGCGCTATTGGTTTGCTCAAGCTTGCGTTCCCGAATCATGCTGACCGAGACATGCGTCGACTGCATCAACGATATCTGCAAATCTATGCCGACCGATTAAGCGAGGAAACGGTGCCGTTTCCTGGAGTCGAGGAATTGTTAGCGGCCCTGGAACGGTCAGGACTGGACTGGGGCGTAGTGACCAATAAACCAGCATCCCTGACAGAACCCCTGCTGGAGGCGCTCGAACTGTTACGCCGTTGCGCTTGCGTAGTCAGCGGCGATACCCTGCCGGAGCGAAAGCCGCACCCGGGACCCTTGCTGCACGCGCTGGCCCAGGCCGGAATGGACAAAAGTACTGCCATGTATATTGGCGATGCATCGCGCGATATTGAAGCCGGCAAGGCGGCCGGCCTGATGACAGTGGCAGCGGCCTATGGCTATATCCTGCCCGGCGACGATCCGTCGGGCTGGGGTGCCGATCTGATAATCGAAAGCCCGGGCGAACTGCTCGACCACTTGCCGGCAGGCAGCCGTTAGCAGACAGTTTGAAGATAGGGAGATCGAAATGAGTCTGATTTGGTATGCCCTGGTCGCCGGATTGGGCGGACTACTGGCGGGAATGGCGCTCCAATACCTTATCGGTCGCGGCACCCGCTACCGGTTGGAGCGTGAGATCGCGCTTAAGGAATCCAGAATCCAGACCGAACAGGCACGCGAAGAGGAACGCGCGGCCGCGCAGCAACGGGCGGAAGACACCTTGAGTGCAACCTTCGGAAAGCTTGCGCATGAGTCGCTCGAAAAAAACAGCGAAACCTTTCTGCGCCTTGCAAAGGAAAATCTTGGTGGTCAACAGGAACTCGCCCGGGAAGAACTGAGTAAGCGCGAGCAGGCGGTGCAGAACCTGGTAAAACCCATCCAGGACGTACTCGATAAAACGCATCGCCAGATTGTTGAAATTGAAAAGACACGACACGAGGCATTTGGCGGCATAACGACCCAACTCGCAGCAATCAATGTCAGCCAGGAAACCCTGCGCGCGGAGACCAATAAACTCGTCAACGCGTTGAGTAATCCGCAAGTCAGAGGCCAATGGGGTGAGATCACATTACGCCGACTTGCAGAGTTAGCCGGCATGGTAGAGCACTGCGATTTTTCCGAGCAGGTCCACGTGGCCACCGATGAAGGCGCTATTCGGCCCGACATGGTGATTCATATGCCCGACCGTGGCGAACTGGTTGTCGATGTGAAAACGCCGCTGGATGCTTACCTGCAAGCGGTGGATGCCAGCGACGAGGTGACACGGAAGGCCGCGTTGCAGCGTCACGCTCGTAACGTTTTAGAGCGTGTTCGCGAATTGTCCGCGAAATCCTATTGGTCACAATTCGAGCACAGCCCGGAATTTGTCATTCTTTTCATTCCCGGCGACCAGTTCCTGACTGCTGCGCTGAATGAGAAACCCGACCTCCTTGAAGAGGCGTTACGCCAAAAAGTCATGCTAATCACGCCCACCAGCCTGGTCGCGCTGTTAAAAGTTATCGCCTACGGTTGGCTGCAACTTTCGCTGTCCGATAACGCCGAACAGATCCGGGGTCTGGCGGAAGATCTTCACGACCGGCTAGCCAGTTTCACGGGGCACCTGGCAAGGGTCGGCAAGCAACTGGACGCTAGCGTGACTGCGTACAACCAGGCTGTCGGTTCGCTGGAAGGCCGCGTATTACCCGGCGCGAGAAAATTCAGTGAGCTTGGCGTGCGGACGCGCAAGGCTTTGCACAGCCCGACCGCAGTGGAGGCATCAGCCAGGCCAATCAAATCGTTGACCGGTGGCGAACCCGTGGTGCTCGACGACGGCAGCACCGCTGAAGCAGAGGCCGACGAGCCCGCACCGGATCCCCCTGCTTCGCGCCATTAGTGCGCGATAGCGCGTAACGATGTCCGACAATCCTCGCGACTACCGGTCGCCGCCGGATCTGCTGCACGACCGGATCATTCTGATTACCGGTGCCGGGGACGGCATCGGGCGAACCGCGGCCCTGTCGTTTGCCGAACATGGCGCCCGCACCATATTGCTAGGCCGTACCCAAGCGAAACTGGAAGCCGTTTACGATGAGATTGTGGCTGGCGGATGGCCGCGTCCGAGTATCGCGGTCATGGATTTTGCGACTGCCCAAGGCGACGATTACGCGCAACTCGCTGACAGCATGGAGCAGGAGTTCGGCCGTCTGGATGGACTGCTGCACAACGCCGGTATTCTCGGCGATCGCAGCCCGATCGAACATTTTGAAGTAAGCAAGTGGCTCGAAGTCATGCACGTCAACCTCAATACGCCATTTATACTGACGCAGACATTGCTGCCGTTGCTGCAAGCATCGGATGACGCCTCAATCGTTTTCACCTCCAGCGGCGTCGGGCGGCGAGGACGCGCCTATTGGGGAGCCTACGCGGTATCCAAGTTTGGAATCGAGGGCCTATCACAGGTGCTCGCCGATGAGACCAGCGCGCAGGGGCGCATTCGCGTCAACTGCATTAACCCAGGGGCTACCCGAACTGCCATGCGCCGTGCCGCCTATCCCGGCGAGGACCCTGAAACTCTGCCATTGCCGGAATCATTAATGGGACCGTACCTATACCTGATCGGACCCGACAGTCGCGGCGTTACCGGACAAAGCATCGATTGCCAGTAATTGCCGATCGAAGCCTAGCCAGCGCGATTGCGCTGACAACATCGCTGAAACGGGCACAGCGAACATCTTGGTACTCCTCCGCAAACCTGCTGGCAGTGCAAAACGGTCGCCGCATGCAGGTCCTGCAATGCTTGCGCACGGCCCTGCATCGCAGCTTCGAGCATCGCCCGCACTGCTTCGTATCGACCCGTCTTGCCAACACCATTGAGGTAACCCAAGCGGGCAAACAGACGCTGTGCGTACCGATCTGCAACAAACACGGGTCTGCCACAGGCAAAATTCAAAATCGCATCAGCCGTTTCAGGCCCGATTCCGTTGATGCCGAGTAACTGCGTGCGCAATTCGTCGGTGTGGGTTTTTGCAATCTGCCGGTGGCCCCCGAAGTCGACCAGCCATTGCGCAAGATTTCCAAGCCGAAGTGCCTTGACCGACTGACAACCCGCAGACTGAATCAGAACCTGCAATCGCTCGGGTGGACAACTGCTGATGGCCTCGGCCGACAGACAATTGGCTACTCGCAATTGCGCCAGCGCGCGCTCAACATTCGACCAACGAGTGTTCTGGACCAGAACGGCGCCTGCCATGACTTCGAAGCTTGTCTCTGCCGGCCACCATTGCTCGGTCGGATACGCAGTGATCAGTTCAGCCGCGAAATTTTCCAGCGGTGGTAGCACCTCCCGGGCACTGGCTGGAACATCGGTTGGTCTAGTTGTCATGAACACGTTTCGACGCAGAGAGACCCACGGCGTCGCGAAGCGAATCGAATTCGGCTGGAGTTATCGATCGATGCTGGCCCCGATGCAGGTCTTTGGGCAGACGGACCGGCCCATAGCGCACGCGTATCAGGCGGCTTACGGTGCAGCCGATGGCATCGAACAGGCGCCGGACCACCCGGTTTCGCCCCTGGCTGACAACGACCCGATACCAGCGATTGAGAGCTTCGCCGCCGGTAAAGTTAATCTCGTCAAAGCGTGCCAGACCGTCCTCCAGGGAAATGCCTTTGCGAAGTTTTCGCAGGTCTGCCTGCGGCAGTTCCCCGACGACGCGGACCGCGTATTCGCGCTGCAATTGGCTCGAGGGATGCATTAGTTTGTTGGCGAGATCCCCATCGGTGATCAGTATCAGCAATCCGGAAGTCTGCATATCCAGTCGACCTACGCTGACCCAACGTTCATTCGATAAACCTGGCAAAGACTGGAAAACCGTGCGACGCCCTTTCGGGTCCGAACGCGTGCATATCTCGCCCGGCGGCTTGTTATAGATAATGCCTTTTGCAGGCGTCGATCGCGCGCGGGAGCGTACCGGTCGACCGTCGATACAGACGCGCTCCGCCCCGGTGATTTTTTGACCCAAAACCGCCGTTTCGCCGTCGACGGTAATGCGTCCTTCGCTGATCAGCACTTCGAGTTGGCGCCGGGAACCGGCACCCGCGCCAGCGAGCCATTTCTGCAGGCGCTCGGTCACTATCTCTGGTCTTATATATATCGAAAGGAGAACTCAGATGGTCTTCAGCGGAATAATGGTTGCCCCAACCTCCACGGTCCCAAGTTCCTGGCCGCCTGTTGTGTCCGCAGCAACCCTGGCATCGTCGAGCGATGACACCGTCGCAGGCTCCATTGGACGCTCGTCCGCCCCTGCGGTCCGTACCAGGGGATGGGGCGCCCCAGGTGCCACATCCGAGTCAACGTCACCCTCGCCCTCAAATGCAAGCTGTACCTTGAGATGGTCAACATCCTGCAATTCGGACAGCGCCGGCAAATCGTCCAGCGCCTTCAATCCGAAGTAATCCAGAAACTCGCGGGTCGTTGCGAACAAAGCCGGTTTGCCCGGTACATCGCGGTGACCCACAACTCGAATCCAGTTTCGCTCCTGCAAGGTCCGCATGATATTGGTGCTGACACTGACGCCCCGCACCTCTTCAATATCACCCCGTGTAATCGGCTGGCGGTATGCGATGATCGCCAATGTTTCCATCAACGCCCTGGAATAACGCGGCGGCCGTTCCTCCCATAGCTTGCCCAGCCATTCGGTCATCGAATTTTCAACTTGAATCCGGTAGCCACTCGCAACCTCTACTAATGCGATGCCCCGATCCGCGTAATCATCCTGCAACGCGAGAATAGCGTCACGAATACCCTGCCGTTCCGGCGGATCCGAATCTTCGCCGAACATGTTACGCAGCTGATCGATACTTAAAGGCCGACCGGCAGCCAGTAATGCAGCTTCGACTATGTGTTTCAATTGCGTCGTATTCATACTCCGAAGTCCATTCAATTCCTGGTGTGTGAATCAATCCACCGGCGGGTTCTGTGGCACTGCGCTGACGGAGTCAGCCGCCCGGACATGAATTGGTGAGTAAGCTTCTGTTTGAACAACGTCGATCAAAGATTCTCGCAGGAGTTCCAATATTGCGAGAAACGTGACCGTGACACCCATTCGGCCTTCGGCCGGATCGAACAGGTCCGAAAACGTTTTGAAATCGGACCGTCTGATTTTTTCCAATACCTCGGACATGCGCTGCCGCACGGATAGCCGTTCCCGGCTTACGTGCAAGTGAGTAAACATTTCTGCCCGCGCCGCCACATCCTTGAAAACGACCAGAAGTTCCTTCAACGTCAAGTCAGGCAATTTGGCCACGACACGGCGGTCATGTGGTTCCGCACTGGCCTGAAAAGTATCGCGCTCCATTCGAGGTAATTGACTGATGTCATCGGCCGCTGTTTTGAATCGCTGGTATTCCAGCAATCGCCTGATCAGTTCGGCACGCGGATCCTCTTCATCCTCCTCCACGTCCTCCGATCTTGGCAACAGCATGCGTGACTTGATCTCCGCCAGCATTGCAGCCATCAGCAGGTACTCGGCCGCCAGATCCAGCTGAACCTCTTTCATCATGTCGATGTACTCGACGTATTGGCGGGTAATTTCCGCAATTGGAATATCAAGAATGTCGATGTTCTGGCGGCGAATGAGATAGAGCAGCAGATCCAAAGGGCCCGCGAATGCTTCGAGAAAAACTTCCAGCGCGTGCGGCGGAATGTAAAGGTCCTGAGGCAAGCTAGTGACCGGCTCACCTTCTACAACTGCGAATGGCATTTCCGCCTGCGCGGGATGATTGCCCGCTGCTTCCTCAGAAAGCATCGCGGTCTTCGGGGTTTCTGCCGAAGTTACGACTTTCAGCGACGGTTTGGAAAGCGGGTCACTGTCACCCATCGACGGCTATCCTTGAAATCCCACGATCGACAACATCCCTGTCGTAATAAATCTCATCACTGGGCGGATGATCATCCACAGCGGCCCGAGCACCGCCAAAGCGATGACTATTATAAAGCCGTATGGTTCGATGCGATCGAGAATTCCACCCAGCTGTGGTGGCACGACTTGCCGCAGCACCCGCCCGCCGTCCAGCGGCGGAATCGGTACCAGATTAAAAACCCCTAATAAAACATTGAAAATTATGCCGAATTCAATCATTTGAACGAAAAAGTTGGCGCTGCTGCCAAGCGCGCCGCCGAATGAATCCAACAGCCGCAACATCACGGCCCAAAAGAACGCCATGACGAAATTTGCGGCCGGTCCCGCGGCCGCCACGATGATCATGTCCCGGCTGGGGTTCCGCAGGTTGCGCGGATTGATCGGCACCGGTTTGGCCCATCCAAACAAAAACGGTGACTTCATAATAAGCAGGATGGCCGGCATCAGAATCGTGCCGACCGGGTCAACATGCTTGATAGGATTAATCGTCAACCGGCCAAGCATTTTTGCGGTGCTATCGCCCAGCCGACTGGCTGCCCACCCGTGCGCAACCTCGTGCAGCGTAATGGCGAACAGGAACGGAATCGCGTAGGCGGCTATTTTCTGGATAATTTCGGACAAGGCGGTGTCAATCATCCACGCATTATAAAGCGGCTCCGATCATTTGGTGGATGAATTGACATCGTCCCAAGCACCCTTGCCATGCCGGATGACAGATGGCGATGCTTCGGTCAGATCGACGACAGTCGTTGGCACGATGCCGCAATTGCCACCGTCGATCACGATGTCCACCTCCCCGGAAAGGCGCCCGAGAATCTCATCCGGATCAGTTTGCGGCGTGTCGTCTCCTGGTAACAATAAGGTGGAGCTCATAATCGGTTCAGCAAGCTCAGTGAGTAACGCCTGGGGTACTGGGTGATCTGGAACACGTATGCCAATTGTTTTTTTCCTGGGGTTACGTAAACGCCTCGGTACATCCCGCGTCGCTTTAAGAATAA
>JAUWKW010000067.1 GCA_030614035.1 Chromatiales bacterium
CGAGATCAAGCACATGCTTGAATTGGCGGGGCTTCCCGAGACCGGCCAGGCAGCACTGATCGACGGGCGTACCGGAGAGCCATTCGATCGACCGATTACTGTCGGCTACATGTACATGTTGAAGCTGAATCATCTTGTCGAGGACAAGATGCCCGCGCGTTCGACCGGGCCGTACAGTCTGGTGACGCAGCAGCCATTGGGCGGTAAAGCCCAGTTTGGTGGGCAGCGATTCGGGGAAATGGAAGTCTGGGCGCTGGAGGCCTACGGAGCAGCCTACACCTTGCAGGAAATGCTGACGGTCAAGTCGGACGATGTGCAGGGTCGCACCAAGATGTACAAGAACATCGTGGACGGGACGCACGAGATGGACGCGGGCATGCCGGAATCATTTAACGTGCTGGTCAAAGAGATTCGATCCCTCGGAATCAACATCGAACTCGAGCAGGACTAGCGGGACGAAACGAAAACGGGCGATAAGCCTACAGGTGACTCATGCGAGATTTACTGAAACTTTTCAGACAGCAAAGCACGGTTGAGGATTTCGATGCGATTCGCATCGGTCTGGCGTCACCGGAAATGATCCGATCGTGGTCATTCGGCGAGGTCAAGAAGCCGGAGACGATCAACTACCGGACGTTCAAGCCAGAACGTGACGGGTTGTTCTGCGCGAAAATCTTTGGGCCTATCAAGGACTACGAATGCCTTTGCGGGAAGTACAAGCGGCTCAAGCATCGTGGAGTCGTATGTGAGAAGTGCGGCGTAGAAGTAACTCAGACCAAAGTTCGACGCGAGCGAATGGCACATATTGAGCTGGCGAGCCCCGTTGCGCACATCTGGTTCCTGAAGTCCTTGCCATCCCGTATCGGATTGATGCTCGACATGACCCTGCGGGAGATTGAGCGGGTGTTGTATTTCGAGGCGTTCGTCGTTATCGACGAAGGCATGACGCCGCTCGAGCGCTGCAGCTTGATGACGGATGAGCAATACCTGGAAGCAATCGAAGAGTATGGCGATGAGTTCGATGCACGTATGGGTGCCGAGGCCATCCACGAAATGCTGCGCACGATTGATTTGCAGACCGATATGCTGAAAGTTCGGGAGGATATCGACGCCACCTCATCGGAAACAAAGATTAAACGTTTGTCCAAACGTCTGAAATTACTCGAGGCCTTCATGAACTCGGGAATCAAGCCCGAACACATGGTATTGACCGTCCTGCCGGTACTGCCGCCAGACCTCCGGCCACTGGTACCGCTTGATGGCGGCCGATTCGCTACCTCGGATCTGAACGATTTATACCGGCGGGTGATCAATCGCAACAATCGTCTCCGGCGGTTACTGGAGTTGAATGCGCCAGACATTATCGTGCGTAACGAAAAGCGGATGCTGCAGGAATCAGTCGACGCATTGCTCGACAATGGGCGTCGTGGCCGGGCGATAACCGGGACCAACAAGCGGCCTCTGAAATCTCTGGCGGACATGATCAAAGGCAAACAGGGCCGCTTTCGTCAGAACCTGCTTGGCAAGCGCGTCGATTATTCGGGTCGTTCAGTCATTGTGGTCGGTCCGACCCTGAAATTGCACCAGTGCGGTCTACCGAAAAAAATGGCTCTGGAATTATTCAAGCCATTCATTTTTAGCAAGCTGCAACTACGCGGCGAAGCGACAACCATCAAAGCGGCCAAGCGCCTGGTTGAACGAGAGGGCCCCGAGGTTTGGGATATTCTCGAGGAGGTCATTCGTGAGCACCCGGTCCTACTGAACCGTGCCCCGACGCTGCATAGGCTTGGCATTCAGGCGTTTGAGCCGGTCCTGATCGAGGGTAAGGCGATTCAGCTGCATCCGCTGGTCTGTACTGCATTTAACGCTGACTTCGACGGCGACCAGATGGCTGTCCATGTGCCCTTGTCTATCGAAGCTCAACTCGAGTCGCGGGCATTGATGATGGCTTCGAACAACATACTATCGCCTGCAAACGGCGAACCCATTATCGTGCCGTCGCAAGACGTTGTGTTGGGCTTGTACTACATGACTCGTGAGCGGATCAACGCCAAGGGCGAGGGAATGATTTTCACCGACGTGGATGAGGTGCATCGAGCGCGCCAGAACCGCGACGTCGCATTGCACTCGCGGATCAAGGTTCGTATCACCAGCACGGAAACCGATGAATCCGATAATAAAGTCACTGCCAAACGAATTGTCGAAACGACGGTAGGTCGGGCATTGTTGTCCGAGCTTCTGCCCAGCGGTCTTAGCTTTGACCTGATTAATCGGGATATGACGAAGAAAGCGATCTCCGAGCTGATTAATGTTTGCTACCGGACGGTCGGTTTGAAAGAGACCGTCGTGTTTGCAGATCAGCTTATGTATATGGGATTTAGCTATGCGACACGCGGCGGCCTGTCGATCGGCGTAAATGACATGGTCGTGCCAGAGGACAAAGGGAAAATTCTGAGTGCCGCGGATGCCGAAGTCAAAGACATCCAAGATCAGTATGCGAGTGGTCTGGTGACGGACGGCGAGCGTTACAACAAGGTCGTCGACATCTGGTCCCGCACCAATGATCAGGTTCCCAAGGCGATGATGAATAAACTGGGCAGCGAATTGGTTGTCGATGCAGCCGGCGACGAAGTCACCCAGCCTTCGTTCAATTCTATTTTCATGATGGCCGATTCCGGGGCGCGAGGCTCGGCGGCCCAGATTCGGCAGCTGGCTGGAATGCGCGGATTGATGGCAAAGCCCGACGGTTCGATTATCGAGACACCTATCACGGCGAATTTCCGCGAGGGACTGGATGTCCTGCAATACTTCATCTCGACACATGGCGCGCGCAAGGGGCTTGCCGACACGGCGCTAAAAACCGCCAACTCCGGTTATCTGACGCGCCGGCTGGTGGATGTCGCTCAGGACCTGGTGGTAACCGAGGTGGATTGTGAGACAGAAAACGGATTGTGGGTAACACCGCTGGTCGAAGGCGGCGACGTGGTTGAGACGCTGCAGGAGCGGGTGCTGGGCCGGGTTTTGGCTCAGTCTGTCCAGCGGCCAGATACAAATGAGCTGATCTTAAATGCCGGCGAACTCCTGGATGAGCAGAAGGTTCGGATCCTCGAAGAATCCGGGATCGATCAGGTCAAGGTCCGCTCGGCGATTACCTGCGAAACTCGGTATGGCGTGTGTTCCAAGTGCTATGGGCGAGACCTTGCCCGTGGGCATCGGATCAACATCGGTGAGGCCGTCGGCGTGATCGCCGCCCAATCGATTGGGGAGCCGGGGACCCAGCTCACCATGCGTACCTTCCATATCGGTGGTGCAGCATCACGCGCAGCGGCAGTGAACAGCGTGGAGGTCAAGCGCGGAGGCGTCGTGCGTCTGCACAACGTCAAGACGGTGCGGCACGAGAAAGGTTACCTAGTCGCGGTGAGCCGCTCCGGTGAGATCGGCGTCATGGATGACTACGGCCGGGAACGGGAGCGTTACAAGATTCCCTATGGGGCCGTCATTTCGGTCGCAGACGGTGATCAGGCAGAGGCTGCCAAAATCGTGGCGACCTGGGATCCACATACTCATCCGGTCATATCCGAAGTGTCCGGTTTCCTGCGTTTCGAGGATTTCGTCGACGGCGTGACGGTTGCCGAGCAGGAAGACGAAATGACGGGGTTGACCAGTATTGTCGTGCTGGATCCAAAACAACGTGGCGCCAGTGGCCGTGACTTGCGGCCAACGGCAAAGCTCGTTGACGGTAAAGGCAAGGAGATCTGCTTTGCTAATACCGATATACCGGCCGTATATGCTCTGCCATCCGGCGCACTGGTGAATATGGCGGACGGCGCCAAGGTGTCTGTCGGCGACGTCATTGCACGTATTCCGCAGGAGAGTTCCAAAACGCGTGACATTACCGGTGGACTGCCCAGGGTTGCGGATCTGTTCGAGGCGCGCAAGCCCAAAGACCCCGCGATCCTGGCAGAGCACAGTGGAACGGTGAGCTTTGGTAAAGAAACCAAGGGCAAACGCAGACTCGTCATCACGGATGAGGCGGGTGAGAAACACGAGAACTTGATCCCCAAATGGCGTCATCTCAGCGTGTTCGAGGGTGAGCAGGTTGAGCGGGGCGAGACCATTGCCGACGGCGAGCTGAATCCACACGACATTCTTCGGCTGCAGGGCGTGGAGCCGCTGGCTGAATATTTGGTGCGCGAGATTCAGGACGTGTATCGCCTGCAGGGCGTCAAGATCAACGACAAGCATATTGAAGTGATCATCCGCCAGATGCTGCGTAAGGTTGAAATTACGAATGCCGGTGAAACGAACCTGCTGCGCGGCGAGCAGCTCGACCGCTCGAGACTGTTGGAACTGAACGAAGCTAGTGAGATGCAGAAGCAGGAGCCGGCGCAGTTCGGCCCATTGCTGTTGGGAATCACCAAGGCATCGTTGGCAACGGCGTCATTTATATCTGCCGCATCATTCCAGGAGACCACCAGGGTTCTGACCGAGGCAGCCGTTAAAGGCTTGCGGGACGATCTGCGTGGCTTGAAGGAAAATGTGATCGTCGGGCGCCTGATTCCGGCGGGCACCGGGTTTACCTTCCACGCCGACCAGCGCCGTACGCGCGAGGAAATGCTGGCCGAGGAATTGAAGGTCCTGGAGATGGAGACCAGTGCGGCAGCGGAGCCGGAGTCGGCAGTCGCCCTGGAGATCTCCGTAGAAGAGCCGGCGACTGGGGATTCTGCCGCCGAGGGCTCAGAAGCGACCGCAGGCTAGAATGGCTGTATCGGCGCCGCTTGACAGGCCTCAAGCGGCGCCAATACAATTCCGGTCCCGCGAAAGGCGGGGCGTTTAACGGCGCAAAACAAGAATTCGACGGGTTATTGACCCCGTCCCCTTCGTTGGCCCGGATGTAGGATCTCCAGTGAGGATGCCGCATTCGGGCTGATGTTTATGTGCGTTAATGAATGGTCAGAGAGTAACTGAATGGCAACCGTCAACCAATTGGTGCGAAAGCAACGGCGAACAAAGCCGGTAAAGAATAATGTACCGGCATTGCAGGCAAGTCCGCAAAAACGTGGCGTTTGTACCCGCGTCTATACGACGACGCCAAAAAAACCGAACTCCGCACTGCGCAAGGTTGCCCGGGTTCGGTTGACCAATGGTTTCGAAGTTACCAGCTACATTGGTGGCGAAGGCCATAACTTGCAGGAACATTCCGTGGTTTTGATTCGAGGCGGCCGCGTCAAAGATCTGCCCGGCGTTCGCTATCACACGGTGCGTGGAACGCTGGATTGCGCGGGCGTATCGGACAGGCGCCAGGGGCGCAGTAAGTACGGGGCCAAGCGGCCCAAGAAATAACACGCGGTAACATTCCCGAGAACATATATGTCAAGACGAACCCAGGCGCCAAGACGATCGCTTCTGCCCGACCCCAAACATGGCAGCCAGCGATTGGCGAAGTTCATCAACATGGTGATGCGAAGCGGCAAAAAGTCGGTTGCTGAACAGATTGTCTATGGGGCCCTGGAGCGAATCTCTGAGCGTAGCGGTCAAACCGAGGAACAAGCCGTCGAGGTGCTGACACAGGCGCTGGATAACGTAAAGCCGATGGTCGAGGTGAAGTCTCGTCGGGTCGGTGGGGCAACTTACCAGGTGCCTATTGAGGTCAGGCCCATTCGGCGCGAGACGCTCGCGATGCGATGGGTAATTGACGCAGCACGCAGCCGAAGCGAAAAATCGATGGCCTATCGCTTAGCCCACGAACTGATGGACGCTGCCGAGAATCGCGGCACTGCTGTCAAAAAACGGGAAGACACGCACCGAATGGCTGAGGCCAACAAGGCCTTCTCGCATTACCGCTGGTAAGCCGTGCAAGAGCCGAGATTGATTTCAAAGGACACGAAACGTGGCACGCACTACACCTATCGAGCGGTACCGCAATATCGGCATCATGGCCCACATCGATGCCGGCAAGACGACCACGACTGAACGCATCCTCTTTTATACCGGCGTTTCCCACAAGCTTGGCGAAGTTCATGACGGAGCTGCCGTCATGGACTGGATGGAACAGGAACAGGAACGTGGGATCACGATTACCTCGGCCGCAACCACCTGTTTCTGGAGTGGCATGGATAATCAGTTCCCCGAATATCGAATTAATATCATCGATACTCCTGGGCACGTTGACTTCACAATCGAGGTAGAACGTTCGTTGCGGGTGCTGGACAGCGCCGTTGCGGTGTTCTGTTCCGTCGGTGGCGTGGAGCCACAGTCCGAGACAGTCTGGCGCCAGGCAAACAAGTACAACGTTCCGCGCATGGCATTTATCAATAAAATGGATCGTGCCGGGGCCGATTTTTTGCGCGTAGTGGAACAGATCAAGGACCGCCTCGGGGGGAACTCGGTTCCGATTCAGCTGCCGATTGGAGCCGAAGAGGACTTTTTAGGCGTCGTTGATCTGATTCGCATGAAGGCCATTTACTGGGACGACGAGACTCAGGGCACGAATTTCGATCTTAGGGAAATTCCAGAGGAACTGCAGGCAACAGCGAAGGAATGGCGAGAAAAGATGGTCGAGGCTGCGGCTGAAGCTGAAGAGTCATTGCTGGAAAAATACCTCGAAGACGGTCACCTCAGTGAGGAGGAAATCCGCCGGGGTTTGCGGCTCCGCACCATTAACAATGAGATCGTTGTGACCATGTGTGGCTCGGCGTTCAAGAACAAGGGTGTTCAGGCGATGCTGGACGCGATCGTCGACTTCATGCCATCGCCCCTGGATGTGCCCCCGATCAAGGGTATTTTGGAAGACGACAGCGAGGCAGAACGAGCCGCTGACGATAACCAGCCGTTCGCCGCTCTGGCATTCAAAATTGCCACGGACCCTTTCGTCGGGAATCTGCCGTTTTTCCGAGTCTATTCGGGAATACTGAATTCCGGCGACACGATTTACAACTCCGCGAGGGGCAAAAAGGAGCGCATTGGCAGGCTTTTGCAAATGCACTCGAATGATCGGGAAGAGATCAAAGAAGTTCGCGCTGGTGATATCGCGGCCGCGGTAGGCCTGAAAGATGTCACGACGGGTGACAGCCTCGTCGATACCAAGAATATCATCACGCTGGAGCGGATGGAATTCCCGGAACCGGTGATCTCGGTCGCGGTGGAACCAAAGACCAAGGCTGACCAGGAAAAAATGGGTATCGCGCTGCAGAAACTGGCAAATGAGGATCCATCATTTCGGGTGCATACCGACGAAGAATCCGGTCAGACAATCATCTCAGGCATGGGCGAATTGCACCTGGACATCATCGTCGACCGCATGAAACGCGAGTTCAAGGTGGATGCTAACGTTGGCAAACCGCAGGTCGCCTATCGTGAAACCATCCGGAAA
>JAUWKW010000128.1 GCA_030614035.1 Chromatiales bacterium
GGGCGGCGGTGGCCCCAACAGGGGCCAGTTTGCCCCTGCGCGCACGCGCCCAAAAACCCCAGGGTCAGCGCCAGGCCCCATGTAACGGCCCGGGGCGGGGTGACCCGGACCGCCGACGACGTAATATTTGCTGTTTCGTTCGTTTTCGGTCAACTGGGCTTGAACTCTAATCGGCTTACTCCGCACCGGAGAGTGCAGACGCATTGCGACAATGGGCAATTGTCACTAAATTACGGTAGCGTCGCCAGCACCGCAGCGTGACTGGACCACTGATGGTCGCGACCAAGGCCGACAAAAAACCAGTATAAACAACATCTTAAACGCGAAGCTAACACCCGGAATGGCCGCTGACCGGCTGTGCGCAGTATGCGCGCCTGCCCGTTGCAAATGTCCAAGCAGACTGTGGCGCTTTATACTTGCGTCGCCGCACCAGGGTTTCACCGGAGAATTGTTTCATCAATGCCTGAGTACGATCAGCAATAACGAATATGGACATCTCCGCCCCGCATAACCTGATTGACCCGCTGGACGACGCTGAACGGCGCTATGGGATTCGAGTGACTATCGAGCCCACTGATCCTTTCCTGCGCCTGGTTGATCCGGAATGGGAAAAGTATCACTGGTACGAAACCGCTGAGGAGCGCGACCGCGCATTGGCGGACATGCGCGAACCGCACCTGTACTCTCGTGATGCCGACCGACCAACGTTAATTTTTGCACCGGTGGAGCACGAGTGACGCCGGGTCGACGCTGCAACACCCGCCGTGCTCTGTTTGCGATTGCAGTTACGGTCACGCCGCTCCTCGGTGCTGCCCAAGACACTGGGACGAACCCATTAAGTGAGGAAATTGTCGTCACCGCCAACCGTAGTCCGCAGCAAGCCCTGGACGTGGTCGGAAACATCGCGCGCGTCGATGAAGAACAACTGCGAATCACTAACGCCGTACACCCCTACGAAATTGCCGTTAAGCTGCCGGCGGTTTGGGTCAGCCGCGGCAGCGGCCAGGAACACCTGACGGCGATTCGTTCGCCGGTGCTGACCGGACCCGGATCCTGCGGCGCCTTCCTGATCCTCGAGGACGGCATCCCGACACGACCCGCTGGATTCTGCAACGTCAACCAGTTATTCGAACTCGACGTGGAACAAGCGCAAACCATAGAGGTTGTCCGTGGCCCGACGAATGCCATGTATGGCGGCAACGGCTTGCACGGTGCCTTCAATGTACTGATGCCGGAACCCGGCTCCGCACCGGGAATCAGCACCAGCCTTGAGGGCGGTCCAAACGACTACTGGCGCGGTAAATTTGCCTGGGACAGTGGCGCTGCGGAAAAAGGGGTGTCGCTGGGACTAATGGCCAACACCGATGACGGATTCCGCGACGATTCCGGCTATGACCAGATCAAAGGATATTTGCGCAGCAAGCGCCGGTACGACTGGGGCGATTTTAACGTTGGCTTCAGCGGTTCGTGGCTCGATCAGGAGACCGCCGGTTTTATCCAGGGTGAAAACGCGTACAAAGATCCGGTCCTGCGCACGCAGAATCTCAACCCGGAAGCTTTTCGCAAGGCCAGTAGCGCGCGCTTTCACACACAGTGGCTGCCCGACGCCGAACCTGGTGACTGGACGATGGACTACAAGGCGTTCCTGCGGTATTCCGACATGGAATTTCGGATGCATTTCGTGCCGGACAAATCGTTGGAGGAGAACGGCCAGACCAGCATCGGCACCATGATCACAGCACGGCGTCCCATGTGGAACGACGCGACCTTGACCGCGGGCATCGATCTGGAGCTGGCCGATTCGTTTCTGAAGGAAACGCAGGAAGATCCGGACGTCACGTCGAACTTCGGACCGACCCGCCCGACCGGAAAACACTACGATTATGATGTGCTAGGCCTCGTCGTCGCGCCCTATGCACAACTCGACCTGCCCTTTGCAGAGTCATGGGAATTGCAGCTCGGCCTGCGGCTCGAGTATCTGTACTACGACTACGAAAACAACATGATCGCCGGCAGCACGCGCGAGGACGGTACCGGCTGCGGCGCTCCCGGTTGCCTGTATAACCGGCCCGAGAGTGGATCCGACGACTTTTTCAATGCCGCGCCCAATATCGGCCTGCTGTATCGAATCAACGAATCGTCAACGGTTTTCACTAACCTGGTCCGTGGTTTCCGGCCACCTCAGGCGACAGAGCTATACCGACTCCAGAGAAACCAGAGCGTCGCCGATATCGATTCGGAGACGATCGACTCGCTGGAAATCGGCTACCGGTATTCGTCGCCGAAGCTCCAGGCGGAAGCCGTCGGATTCGGGATGCAGAAGCAGGACTACATCCTGCGAGACGCCAACGGATTCAATGTCAGCGACGGCAAGAGCGATCACTACGGTGTCGAGGCACAGCTGAAATGGCGGCCGTGGGAGCCGATCTATTTTGCCGCGGTCGGCAGTTATGCACGCCACACCTATGAGTTTGACCGCGACGCCGCGCTCAGAGAAACGATCATTTCGGGCAACGACGTCGATACGGCGCCGCAAGTCCTGGCCAGTGCCCGAGTCGGCTATGAACAACGCGTCGTTATGGCAGAATTGGAATGGGTGCACATGGACCCGTATTTTCTCGATGCTGCCAACACCGTGAAATATGAAGGCCACGACCTGTGGAACCTGCGGGTCATCTTCACGCCGACGCCGAACTGGTGGCTGGGCGTGCGCGTCAATAACCTGACCGACGAGCTGTATGCCGATCGCGCAGATTTTGCTTTCGGGAATCACCGGTATTTCCCCGGCCGGGAGCGCGAAGTGTACGTCCAGCTGGGCTACCGCACCCAATAGGGTGTGAGCAAAACTGTGTGCCCCGGCAGCTTAGATCAGGAGCGACGATCGTCGTCGCCGAAGCGATTATTCGTGGCTTCGAACACGATGGGTTCAGAAAGCCCGTCATCGATCCCCCGGCGGTTGAGCTGTCTGCGATCTCGATATTTCATCCAGGCGCAGTTGCACTGTTGCGTGCATCCCTTCAACGGAAACGTCGGGGCGTCCTTGGCGAGAAGCTTCTGATCGACCAGCTCCTTGGCCGCGTCGCAGCTGCCCACGCCGAGAGAAATCTCGACAGCGCTGAACGGCAGACGCGTGGCAACCTTGTTTTTGGGAGGGGCCGGACGCCGTATATAGAAAAAGAAGGCAACGGCGGCGCTGCTCAGCAAGACGATAGAGATAGTAAGTACAAGCACGGGGCGTGACCTTCAGATCCTCATACTCCGGCAATTCTGATGCGTTTCGCCAGATCTGTCCGTGACGGACATCTCGGATGCTGCGGCTATTTACAGGATCAATCGACCAAATCCTGTCAATTCGAGCAGTCGCCCGTTCCTGGCCGATACCCGGCGTTCAGACGAACTCCCCTCCGTCTGGCGGCCCAGATATAGATCCCGACGGCTTTGCTTATTGTTCGCGGCTGCCAAAGTCACGATAATAGCCGCCCTTTGACGCCCCGCCGGCGCAATTAGTGCTTGCTGCAGCGCAAAACCCCAGGTCCGAAGGAGAATACGGAGCATGTCCGAACCGATTATCACCCCACCGGAAGGGGGCGCCCGAATCTCGATCGACAGCGGTACATTGAAGGTACCCGACCACCCGATCATTCCATTCATCGAAGGCGACGGAACCGGCCCGGATATCTGGCGGGCGTCCGTCCGCGTATTCGACGCCGCGGTTGCGAAAGCCTACGGCGGCAAGAAACGGATTTCCTGGCTCGAGGTGTTCGCTGGCCAGAAAGCATTTGACAACTTCGACTCCTGGCTGCCGGACGCAAGCGTCGACGCCTGCCGTGAATATCTCGTATCGATCAAGGGACCATTGACGACCCCCATTGGCGGCGGCATTCGCTCGCTGAACGTCGCGCTCCGGCAGATGCTGGATCTGTATGTATGCCAGCGGCCAATCCGCTGGTTCGAGGGAGTGCCTTCACCAGTGCGCAATCCCAGCGCGGTGAACATGGTGATTTTTCGGGAAAATACTGAAGACATCTACGCCGGCATCGAATTCGAGGAAGGTTCCGATGATTGCCGTAGATTCCTGGAACGGTTTCAGGAAGCGTTTCCGGAACGTTATGCCAAGATCAGGTTCCCGGCGACGTCTGGCATCGGCTTGAAACCCATTTCCCGGGAGGGCACCGATCGAATAGTGCGTTCTGCGATTCGGTACGCGATCGACAACAAACGAGGCAGCGTAACTCTCGTGCACAAGGGCAACATCATGAAGTTCACTGAGGGCGCGTTCCGAGACTGGGGCTATGCGCTTGCCGAACGTGAATTTGCTGATTGGGTTTACACCTGGGACCAGTGGGAACGCACCAAGGAGTCTCATGGCGAAGATGCGGCCAATGCCGAACAGGATGAGGCTCTTGCTGCCGGCAAGATTTTGGTCAAGGACACTATTGCTGACATCACGTTGCAGCAGGTGTTGACCCGGCCGCGCGAGTTCGACGTCATCACGACAATGAACCTGAACGGCGACTACTTATCCGACGCGCTGGCAGCGCAGGTTGGCGGCATCGGCATTGCGCCCGGCGCCAACATTAACTATGTCACCGGGCACGCGATTTTTGAAGCCACGCACGGCACCGCACCGAAATATGCTGACCAGGACAAGGTCAATCCTGGCTCGCTGATCCTGTCCGGCGAAATGATGCTGCGTTACCTCGGGTGGACGAAAGCCGCCGATACGATCATCAGCGCAATGGGTAAAACCATTGCTCAGAAAACCGTGACCTATGACTTCGCCCGTATGATGGACGGCGCGACACAAGTCAAGACCAGCGAGTTCGCAGACAATATGATCGCCAACATGTAGGTACGCGACATCCAAATCTGCCGCGATGTGCTGACTCTGTTTGTTGTGGAATTGGCAGTATCGGCGGGCTAGAGACCGGACCGATCCCGGCTTTCGAGCCTGCGTAACTTCGTTTGCAATCGTTCGATGCGATCTATCAGCTGCAGTGCCAATGCCGCACCGGCGAGATTAATATCAAGGTCTCGCTGCAAGCGCACAGCGGTGCGGACGCGGCGAATACTTGTCGCAGTAAAACGCCAGTACGTAGCGTCAGCGACGACCGGTTTCAGAATGCCTTCCTCAACCATCGCGACAACCGTCTCCGTGTGTTGCGC
>JAUWKW010000120.1 GCA_030614035.1 Chromatiales bacterium
GACGAAACGTCCGGGCACCCATTGACGGATCTGGTCGGGCACTATCCGCATATAGTCCGAAGCCGCGATGAACGGACCGTCGATACCCTCGAGGCAGGTGCCGACGTACGGGGTCCGGCCAGTGGCCGTCGGATTCCGCCGATTCCAGCGATCGCAATCAATACCCTCACGGCGTAATTCGCTGTAACTGGTTACACTCCATACATCTGCTGCAACGTCGAACTGCTGTTCGAGAACCTTCGCGGCGGCAAGCGCCTCACGCAGAATAGTGCCGGATCCGAATAACTGCACCCGCAGCCCGTCGCCATCAGCCGATCTGACGCGGTACATACCGTTGACAATACCCTGCTCCGCCCCGTCAGGCATCGCCGGATGTACGTAATTTTCGTTCATGCAGGTGATGTAATAGAAAATGTTTTCCTGTTCGCGGTACATCCGACGCATCCCTGCGTGGATGATGACTGCGAGCTCGTAGGCATATGCAGGATCATAGGCAACACAGTTGGGAACGTTGGGAGCAAGGATATGGCTGTGCCCGTCCTGGTGCTGCAGACCCTCACCGGCCAGCGTCGTTCGGCCTGCAGTGCCACCGATTAAAAAGCCCCGGGTCTGCATGTCCCCGGCGGCCCAGATAAAGTCACCGATGCGTTGAAACCCGAACATTGAATAAAAAATATAGAACGGGATCATTCGAACGCCGTGATTTGAATACGATGTGCCGGCTGCAATCCATGAACAGAACGCACCGGCTTCGTTAATCCCTTCTTCCAGAATCTGGCCCTTACGGTCTTCGCGGTAAGACATCAGGGTTTCGGAATCCTGCGGTGTGTACAACTGGCCCACCGACGAATAGATACCGATTTGCCTGAACATCCCCTCCATGCCGAAAGTCCGGGCCTCATCCGGGATGATCGGGACGATGTTGTCGCCAATGTTTTCATCGCGGAGCAGCTTGGTCAGAATCCTGACAAAGGCCATGGTCGTGGAAATTTCGCGGTCTCCGCTGCCGTCCAGCTGCTGCTGAAACGCTTCCAGCCCCGGGATCTCTAGCGGTTGCGCTTCGCTATTGCGTACCGGTAAAAAGCCGCCGAGTTGTTGCCGCCGCTCGTGCAGGTAGCGCAATTCCTCGCTGTCTTCCGGTGGTTTGCGGTACGGAACCTCATCGATCTCGGAATCCGAAACGGGGATATTGAATCGGTCGCGAAATGCCTTTAAATCTTCGACATCCAGTTTTTTCGCCTGGTGTGCAGTCATCTTGCCTTCACCGGCCTCCCCCATGCCAAAGCCCTTGATCGTTTTTGCGAGGATAACGGTCGGTCGGCCTTCGTGGCGGACGGCCTGGTCATACGCCGCGAAGACCTTGATCGGGTCCAGGCCACCCCGGTTCAGGCGCCAGATTTCTTCGTCCGACATGTTGGCAACCATGTCTTTTAACTCGGGATACTTGCCAAAGAAATGCTCGCGGACGTAGTTGCCATCCATGGCTTTGAAATTCTGATATTCGCCGTCGACACATTCTTCCATGACCCGGCGTAGCAGCCCTTGATGGTCGCGTTCCAATAACGGATCCCACCGCGAGCCCCACACGACTTTAATTACATTCCAGCCGGCACCACCGAATGCCGCTTCGAGCTCCTGGATGATCTTGCTGTTGCCTCGTACCGGCCCATCGAGCCGCTGCAGGTTGCAGTTGATGACAAAAATCAGGTTATCGAGCTTCTCGAGGACGGGCATGGTGATGGCGCCCATGGACTCGGGCTCATCCATCTCACCGTCACCAAGAAAACACCAGACTTTGCGTCCGTCGGTATCGACAATTTCGCGATCCCTCAGGTAACGCATAAAACGCGCCTGAAAGATCGCCATCATCGCGCCCAGGCCCATCGACACCGTGGGAAACTGCCAAAAATCGGGCATTAACCAGGGGTGTGGGTAGGATGCAAGGCCGCGGCCTCCAACCTCACGCCGGAAATGACTCAATTCCTGCTCGGACAGACGTCCCTCGAGGTAGGCTCGCGCGTAGATGCCGGGTGATGAATGTCCCTGCATATAAATAAGGTCACCGCTGTGATCAGCACCCGCAGCGCGCCAGAAATGATTGAACCCGACCTCGTAAAGCGTCGCGGATGACGCATAACTGGCGATATGTCCGCCGTATTCGGAGCTGCGCCGATTGGCCTGAACGACCATGGCCATCGCGTTCCAGCGAATATAGGCTTCGATGCGCCGTTCGATGGCGCGATTGCCGGGATATTCCGGCTGCTGTGCGACGCCGATGGTGTTGAGGTAGGCCGTGTTCGGGCTGTAGGGTAAATACGCACCGGAACGGCGTGCGTAGTCGATCATGTGTTCCAGCAGGAAATGTGCTCTCTCGGTTCCGTGCAGCTTGAGTACGGATTCAATCGACTCCAGCCACTCTTGTGTTTCCTGGGGGTCGATGTCGTCGAAGCGATTTAAGTCAGTCACAGGTGCGCAGTTCGTGTTCTGATTAACATCTGGGCATGCCGGACCGCTGCGGCATATGCCGTATAATTCGGGCGGAAACCACGGCGCACCCCATGAGGCCCCGTTATCATCGGGGTTTCCTTTTTTTAGGTCAAGACACCGAGCTATGCCAGAACTTCTCCCTGCCGGCCTCGGGCTGCGGCTGCAACAATCGCCGCGTCGGATAACCCGGGCGGCGGTGGATTCGCTGGAGCAGCTGATCATTGTCACCCCGGCCAAGTGGCCCGATAAAGGCTGGAGCCAACTGCCCGATGGGAAACAGCTCCGAGCGCTGGTGCGCCGGGCCGGCGTGGAGCCGGGGCGACGAATTTTGCAGTCGCGGCTGTCGAATCGGCTGGCCACCGGGCTCACGCTGGGCAGGCTGCCGGATGCGGCCGAGAGTATTGGGATACCCGGCGCCTACCCACTGCTGCGGTTTGCCGGGGAGCTGGTGGCTGCAGCGCTGCAGGACAAACCCCACAAACTCGGGCTGACGACGCTCGGGCTGACGGCCGATGAGTCGGCAGGCCTGGTGCGTGCGGTCATTCTGGCTGCCGCTGCGCACCGATTTGAGCTGCCACGCTATCAAAGCGGCAAGACCACGCGTTCGCGGACATTGACACTGAAAGTTTTCGGGCTCGGCAGGCGCGTTGACGTCGGGCGGAGTCTAGCCGAAGCCGAGGCAACCAATCTGGCCCGCTGGTTGACAGCCCAGCCCCCCAACAAGCTCAATGCCGGGACATATCGGGACGCACTGGAACAGCTAAGCGCCGAAAACGGCTGGCACATGCGCTTTCTGGATGAAAAGCAGCTGAAGCGGCTGTCGGCCGGAGCATTCCTGGCAGTCGCCCAGGGGAATGCCAGTGCGGACGCCGGGATCGCCCACATCCGCTACCGACCCGCCAAAACCCGCGCAAAGCCGGCGTTGACGTTGGTGGGTAAAGGCATCATTTTCGATACCGGCGGAACGAATCTGAAGCCCTTTAAGGCGATGTTGGACATGCACCACGACATGGCGGGCAGCGCGGTAGCGGTCGCAACCCTACTCGCGCTGACCCGGCTTGAGGTGCCATTTGCAGTGGACTGCTGGCTTGCAATCACCGAAAACCGGCTAAGCGGCGACGCATACAAGTCACGCGACATCGTGACTGCCAGCAACGGTACGACGATCGAGGTCATCCACACCGATGCCGAGGGACGAATGGCGCTGGCCGATACGCTGGCGCTGGCTGCACGCGAACAGCCGGAACTGATAATCGATTACGCAACTCTGACCGGGTCATGCGTGCAGGCGCTGACCGAGCGATACAGCGGCGTGTTCAGCAATCGCGACGCGCTGAACCCTGTGCTGATCGACGTGGGCCGTGAGTCCGGCGAACGGGTTTGGCCATTTCCGATGGATAAAGACTTCGATGAGGACCTGAAGTCATCGGTTGCGGATATTCTTCAGTGCGCAGTGGACGGCACCGGCGACCACATTCACGCTGCACGGTTTCTGCAGAGATTTGTACCCGACAGCATTCCGTGGGTGCACATGGATCTGAGTGCCAGCAGCCGCAAAAGCGAACTTGCCCAGATTCCACCCGGCACGACCGGATTTGGCGTGCGCTTCACTCTGAGCCTGGTTTTGGACCACGGCGACACTGTAAAACAGGCCGCTAATGCAATCGAAAACTGAACCGGACAGGGCGATGGATTCGGAGCCGGCGTATCCAATCAACCAACGCTTTCGGGGCTTTTTACCGGTGGTCGTGGATGTCGAGACCGGCGGGTTCAATCCCAGGACGGACGCCCTCCTCGACATCGCGGCAGTACTACTGAAATTCGATGACGACGGTTGGCTTCGCCGAGGCGAAACGCATCGGTTTCATGTATTGCCGTTCCCGGAAGCCAACATCGAAGCGGCGTCGCTGGAAGTGAACCGAATTGATCCCCATCACCCATTGCGGCCGGCGATCCCCGAGCGCGATGCCCTGCAACGCGTATTTCGCGAAGTTCGCCAGGAAATGCGCGATACTGAATGCACTCGCGCCATACTCGTCGGACACAATGCACATTTCGACTTGAGTTTTGTGAACGAAGCGGTTGCTCGTGCCGGCATCAAAAGAAATCCCTTCCACCCGTTCAGCGTATTTGACACGGCTACTCTTGGAGGCGTGGCTTTCGGTCAGACTGTGCTGGCCCGGGCCGCCGACGCGGCCGGGCTGGGCTGGGACGCGGACGCCGCGCATTCAGCTGCTTACGATGCGGAGCAAACCGCCGATCTGTTCTGTGAAATCGTGAACCGGTTCAGGCCGGCGTTCGAAAGTGCGCTGAGTGCGCCCACCGATGCCCGGGACGAAGGGTAATTCCAGCGGCGTTGCGGTATCCCGAAACCGGCTACTCGAGTTCCTCGAGCAATTTTTTCAACTCGCCAGATTCGTACATCTCTACCGCGATATCTGATCCGCCCAGTAATTCACCGTTGACGTACAGTTGCGGAAATGTCGGCCATTCGGAGTAATCCTTCAGCCCCTGGCGAAGTTCAGGATCTTCCAGAATATTTACAAAGGCAAACCGCTTGTCGCATGCTTTCAACGCGTTGACCACCTGCGCGGAGAATCCGCACTGAGGGAAATCCGGTGTTCCCTTCATGTAAAGCAGAATCGGAAACTCGGTCAGTTGTTCCTGAATACGTTCGCTAATCGTCACTGTGTTGGGTCCGTCATAGGCGATTAAACGACCAGTATATCGCAGCCGGTGCAATATCGGGGCTTTAACCCGCTGGAGTATGCCTTGGGGAACGGCGCCGCAGATCCTCTACCAGGGCCCATTGCTCCTCGCCGCTCATAGTGCCCCAGGCGATAATCTCCTCCAGGCGCCGCAGGCAGCCCATGCACACGTGTTCCTCATCCAGCGTACAGATGTTGACGCACGGGGACATGGGGCGGGATGCTCTGCTG
>JAUWKW010000045.1 GCA_030614035.1 Chromatiales bacterium
GCGCCAACGTGACGCCGGCGTTACAAAAAAGATGGTGGGCCTGCTGCTGGACGATCGCGGTATCATGCGTGCAGGGCAACGCGTTGACACCGACAGCGGGGCCGGAATCGTCACCAGCGGAGGCTTTTCCCCTACTCTGCAAGTCAGCGTTGCGTTGGCTCGGGTCCCGGCCGTCGCAAACGGGCGCTGCACGGTAGAAATCCGGAATAGGAGCGCCGGCGCCCGACTGCTACGCCCCCCTTTCGTACGCCACGGCGAAATAATGATCAAACGGGAGTTGCCTGATGATTGAAGCACCCGATAACCTCAAGTACACCGAGGCTCATGAATGGCTGCGCTTAGAAGACGACGGCACGGTTACCTTGGGTATCACGGATCATGCTCAGCAAGCGTTGGGCGAGCTGGTATTTGTCGACGTGCCGGATGCCGGTGATTCTTTTGAGGTCGGGGATGCTTGTGCGGTAGTTGAATCGGTCAAAGCCGCGAGCGATGTGTATTGCCCATTGGCGGGCACCGTCACTGAGGCAAATCCGGCGCTGGGGGACCAACCCGAACTCATCAACAGCGGTCCGTACGTGGAAGGCTGGATTCTGCGCCTGGAGCCGCAGAATCCGGAATATCTCGAGGACATGCTGGACGCCGAAGCCTATCAGCAATTGGTGGCGGGCGCGGAAGACTGACGCTTAAGTTTAGCGATGCCGTTTATTCCACATACTGCAGAAGACACTGCCGCAATGCTGGCGCGCATCGGCGTGGCGGACATTGAACGATTGTTCGATGAGATACCGTCCGGTTTAAGGGTCAACGAATTTGACTGTATCGGTAAGGGTTTGACGGAAGCCGAGATCAGCCGGCTTATGCATGAGCGAGCCAGCGCCGATAAACAGCCGCTGTGTTTCCTCGGGGCGGGGGCATACGATCATTACGTTCCGGCGGCAGTGTGGGATATCGCCACGCGCGGCGAGTTTTACAGCGCTTATACCCCCTACCAGGCTGAAGCAAGCCAGGGCACCTTGCAGGTTATTTACGAATTCCAGTCCATGGTGACCAGCCTGACCGGGCTGGACGTGGCCAACGCATCGCTGTACGACGGCGCATCGGCCTTTGCCGAGGCCTGTCTGATGGCTGTGCGTGCCAACCGCAAGTCGGAATCGCGACGCATCCTGGTGCCGCGCACTATGCATCCGACTTACCGGGCCGTGGCGCAAACGATCCTGGCCGGCCAGAGTCTTGAACTGGTGGAACTGCCTATGCGTGACGGTCGCACCGCACTGTCGGCGTTGCAAGCGCTGGCGACCGAGGAATTTGCCGCAGTGGCCGTTCAGCAACCGAATTTTTTCGGTGCCCTGGAACCGGTGGACGAGTTGACCGACTGGGCCCACGGCCATGGTGGGATGCTTATTGCCGTGGCCAATCCAATCGCGCTGGCGGTGCTGAAGCCGCCCGGCAAATGGGGAGCCGACGGTGCCGACATCGCCTGCGGTGAGGGCCAACCGCTCGGTATCCCGTTGTCTGCAGGAGGCCCTTATTTCGGCTACATGGCCAGCAAAGAGTCGATCATTAGGCAGATGCCGGGCCGCATCGTCGGTCGAACAGTGGATCTGGATGGCAATCCGGGTTTCACGCTGACGCTGCAGGCGCGGGAGCAGCACATTCGCCGCTCCCGGGCCACGTCGAACATTTGTACCAACCAGGGGCTCATGGTGACGGCTGCCACTATATATATGTCATTGCTGGGAGCGGATGGACTGCGACAGGCGGCGCTGGCCTGCCACGCCAATACTCGGGCACTGGTCGAGGGCCTGACTGAATTGCCGGGCATCACCCGGGCCTTTGATGCGCCTTACTTTCACGAGGCTGTGCTGCGACTGGACCGGCCAGCTCCGGAGCTGCTCGGGGCGCTGGCGGCACAGGGAATTCTCGGCGGCTATGACCTGTCGGCAGACTACCCGGAACTGGAGCCGGCGTTGCTAGTATGTGCTACCGAGGCGCGGAGCGGAGGCGATATTCAGCGCTACCTGCAGGCCGCTGCCGACCTTTTGTTTGAGTCCGGTCGAGCCACGGGTTGAATGACAATGACCGAGCCCATCATCTTTGAATACCGAGGCAGCCGGCGCCAGCCGTTCACGCCCTTGTCCGAGGTGCCGGCCAATTTGCCGGAAGATGCACTGCGCCAGGATCAGTTGCTGATGCCGCAGGTGTCCGAGCTGCAGGTCGTCAGGCATTACACGCGCTTGTCCCAGCTGAATTATTCCATCGACACGAATTTCTATCCGCTTGGATCGTGCACGATGAAATACAACCCCAGGATCTGTAACCGGCTGGCGATGCTACCGGGTTTTCTGGCCAGACACCCATTGGCCCCGGAGGAACAAGGTCAGGGTTTTATGCAATGCCTGTTCGAATTGCAGCAAATGCTGCAACAGGTGACCGGCATGGCTGAAGTTTCGCTGACCCCGATGGCCGGAGCCCAGGGCGAACTGGCCGGGGTGGCGATGATCCGTGCGTACCATCTGAGCCGCGGCGACGGCGACCGGCGCCAGATCATCGTTCCTGATGCAGCGCACGGTACCAATCCGGCCACTGCAACTATGTGCGGATGTGAAGTCGTCGAAGTGGCGACGCGGCCGGATGGCGATCTGGACCTGGATGCTTTGCGAACAATCCTCGGGCCGAAAACCGCCGGGATCATGCTGACGAATCCATCAACGCTGGGTGTGTTCGAACGTCAGATCGAGGCCATCGCCGCGGCCGTTCACGATGTGGGAGGACTGCTGTATTACGATGGTGCCAATCTGAACGCAATTCTGGGCAAGATCCTGCCGGTCGATATGGGATTTGATGTGGTGCACGTGAACTTGCACAAAACCTTTTCAACGCCGCACGGCGGCGGCGGTCCCGGGTCAGGTGCGGTGGGCGTCGGCGAACGGCTCCGGCCGTATTTACCGGTACCGATCGTGGAGCGGCGCGACGGCGCATACGTCTGGGCTGACGAGTCTGACCGTCCGCAAACCATCGGCAGGCTATCGACCTACATGGGAAACGCGGGCGTATTGTTGCGGGCCTACGTTTACCTGCGCATGCTTGGGGACGAGGGTATGCAGCGCGTCGCCGATTTTGCAACGCTGAATGCAAATTACCTGATGACCTGCCTTGCCGAGGCCGATTTCGAACTGGCGTTCCCCGAGAGGCGCGCCAGCCACGAGTTTATTGTCACGCTCAAAAAAGTGACGCGGGACACTGGCGTAAAAGCCATGGATTTTGCCAAGGCTTTGCTGGACCGGGGTATGCACGCACCTACGACGTATTTCCCGTTAATGGTGCCCGAATGTTTGCTGATTGAGCCCACGGAAACAGAATCGAAGCAGGTGCTCGACGCGTTTGTCGCAAGCCTCGTCGAACTGCGTGAGCTGGCGTATAGCGACCCACAACAATTGACGACAGCGCCGCACTCAACGCCGGTGCGCAGACTGGATGACGTGCGTGCCGCCAAACATCCGGACCTTGCATGGAGGGGTGCACCCAAGCCAACCAGCAAATAGCGCGGAACGATATTTGCGGTTGCGATGAAGTGGCCGTAGTTTTCGACCTGCGGTTTGCGCGGGACCTGACAATCTGAAAATCTAATGTTGCATTTTAAATATTTTGCAATTGCGCTGCTGATCACCGGCTTAACTGCCGTTGACACACCGGCACAGCCCAACAGCGAGACGGAGCCGCCTGCCTGGCGCAGTACACTGGAACGCATTTCATCGGGGGTGGTATCGATCAAGGTCGATAGCACGCGAGCCTTCGACACCGGATGGAACCAGTCCAGCCAAGCCACCGGATTCGTCGTCGACGCGCAACAGGGGTTGATTCTGACCAACCGGCATGTGGTGACGCCGGGTCCGGTCAGGGCGGAGGCGCTGTTCCTGAACCAGGAGGAAGTCGACTTGGTGCCGGTGTACCGGGATCCGGTGCACGATTTCGGCTTGTTCCGGTATGACCCGGCGGCGTTGAAATACATCGAACCGGCGGAACTCGCACTCGTGCCCGAGGCCGCCCAGATCGGCCGGGAAATCCGGGTCGTCGGGAACGATGCCGGTGAACAGCTGGCGATATTATCAGGCACGATCGCCAGGCTTCGCCGCCAGGCGCCGAATTATGGTCCCGGCGAGTACAACGACTTCAACACGTTTTATTTGCAGGCGGCTTCCGGAACGTCCGGCGGCTCCTCCGGCGCACCGGTGATTGACATCGAGGGCCAGGTGGTGGCCCTGAACGCAGGCGGGTCCAGCATGGCCGCGTCGAGCTTTTTTCTGCCGTTGGACCGGGTCAAGCGCGCGGTCGAACTGCTTCGTGCCGGCGAGCCGGTGACACGAGGGACGCTGGAAACCGTATTTGTTCATCAAGCCTTCGATGAATTGCGCCGCCTGGGATTGCAGGAGGGTACGGAAGCCGCGATGCGGCGCTTGTTTCCAGACCAAACCGGCATGTTGGTCGTGGACCAGGTTTTGCCCGAAACAGCTGCTTCAGAGCACTTAGAAGTGGGAGCCATCCTGGTCAAGCTGGACGGTAACTACGTCGCCGATTTCGTATCGCTGGAAGCGATACTCGATTCGCGGATTGGAGGTACGGTTAGTTTGATCATCGAGCGCAACGGCGAATCGCTTGATCGCGAGGTTCCGATTCAGGATTTGCATACGATCACGCCGGATGAGTACATCCAGTTTGGCGACGCCGTGGTTCACGACTTGTCATATCAGCAGGCGCGCCACTTCAATCGCGCGCTGGACGGCGTGTACGTCGCAAATCCAGGCTATGTACTCGGTACCGCCGCTATCCCACGCGGCAGCATTATCGTTGCACTTAACGGCACCCCAGTCAGCGATCTCGATTCTCTGGAAATGGCCATGGAGGGACTGGCCGACCGACAGGAGACGGCGGTGCGGTATTTCACGTTCGAAGATCCGCGCGCCAGCAAGCTCCGAATAATTCGCATGGATCGGCGCTGGTTTCCGGCGGTCCGTTGCCATCGTGACGATACCGAAGGCCTGTGGCCCTGCGAGCCGTTATCGCCCGCTGACGGTGCCGCGACACCAGAACCTGCCAGCGCCAGTTTTGTCCGGCACCGGGAATCGGTTGCCCGCGCGGTTGCACCGTCGCTGGTTCAGGTGCATTTCGATATGCCATATACGATTTCCGGTGTCGCTGAGCAGCACTACTACGGCACCGGGCTGATCCTCGACACAGACCTCGGTTACGTAGTTGTCGACCGCAACACCGTGCCGGAATCGATGGGGGATGTGCGGATAATATTTGCAGGTTCGCTGGAAATTCCCGGCGAGGTTGCGTGCATCCATCCGCTGCATAATCTTGCGATGCTGTCCTACGATCCCGCGTTGATCGGCAACACGCCGGTCAAGCCGGTGAGATTCGGCAAGACCTTACCGCAACCGGGGGATGAAGTATGGGTCGTTGGGTTGCGCGGCGACAATAAGCTGATTCATCAGGCGAGCCAGGTCGCGTCAATCGAACCGGTAAATTTTCCTTTGTCACGAACGCTGCGTTTCCGCGACAGCAATATGGAAACCCTTGCGCTGATCAACGGACCCGGCGACATCGATGGGGTTATTGCGGACAATAGTGGGCGAGTCGTTGCATTGTGGTCGAGCTTTGCCTACCAACGCG
The DNA here is from genome assembly GCA_030614035.1 of Chromatiales bacterium. Classification (GTDB taxonomy): domain Bacteria; phylum Pseudomonadota; class Gammaproteobacteria; order Steroidobacterales; genus JAPUGB01. The sequence goes on from JAUWKW010000045.1 coordinate 5,674, forward strand.
GTGGCGAGATATTCCAGGACAACAAGGGTGTACCCATTGACCTGGTCGCCGAAATGCTGGATCTCGTGCGTGAGCACAAACCGCTGCACTCTCTCGAGGTTGAATTTCGCCAGGTGCCGTTGTCCGTAGCCAGAACGTTTGGTTTATCTGATGATTGGTCCCGGCAACTCGAGTTGCATGATCCGGATCGCCGTCAACTGCTGGCGGTCGTTCGCAACGTAGCCGGATCAGATGCAGCGCGACAGTTTCTGCCTGGGGACCTGCTGTTGACGATTGATGGCACACCGGTGTCGCGATTTCGGGAAGTTGAGCGGGCAGTGCAGCGTCCGACCGTTGACGTCCAGGTTTGGCGCGACCGGCAGGTTGTTGGCCTGCGTGTCCGGACGGTTGCGCTGGACGGCCGCGGCACCCGGCGGGCCGTGATGTGGGCAGGCGCTTTGTTACAGGCGCCGTACCGGGACATGTCGGCCCAACGCGGCATCGAACCGTACGGAGTGTACGTAGCGTACTTCGGTTTCGGTTCCCCGGCGTCCCGGTTCGGACTGACGGCTGGCCGGCGGATCGTTGCGGTCGATGGTCAGCCGACCCCGGATCTGGACAGTTTTCTGGCCGCGGTCCGGGACAAGCAGGACCGGGATTCCGTGCGCCTGGGTACAGTGACCTGGAACAATTCAATCGAAGTGCTCACATTGAAGCTCGACCAGACATATTGGCCCGCCTACGAGATCGCGTACGGTGAAAATGGCTGGACCAGTAAGACGCTGAATTGATCAAAATCATTTCCGGGGGGCAAACTGGCGTTGACCGCGGCGCGTTGCAAGCTGCGCTTGATCGGCAGGTCAGTTGCGGTGGTTGGTGCCCCGCGGGCCGCAAAGCGGAAGACGGTCGCATACCCGCGCATTTTCCGGTGATTGAGTTGGCCGATGCGGGCTATGCGCAACGGACCGAGCGAAACGTGCTCGACAGCGACGCCACCATATTGATCCATTTTGGAAACATCAGTGGCGGAAGCCGCCTGACGCTTTACTGCTGTCGCGAAGCGGGCCGCCCCAGCCTTGAGATAAATGCCAGCGAAGTCGACACGGCCGAGGCGGTGCAGCGCATGTCGGCATTTGTTGGTGAGCACCAGGTTGCATGCCTGAACATTGCCGGCCCACGGGAAAGCGGTGCTCCGGGCGCCGCAAAAATGGCGAGGCAGATTGTCGGCGAACTACTGGAACGCCTGAAGTGATCAGCTTTGCTCAATCAACGCAAGTAGTTCCGCGGTGGCCCGCCGTACCTGATCAGGGTCGCCGCGGCTTTCGACGTTTAAACGAATCAATGGCTCGGTATTCGACCCCCTGATATTGAATCGCCACTCATCGAACTCGACGCCGAGTCCGTCAGAATGATCCAAGTGCTTCGCCTGATCGGCGTATTTCGCTTCGATCCGTGCGATCGTTGCCTGGACGTCGTCAACTTTCCGGTTAATCTCGCCGCTGCTCGGGTACTTGCGTTGCCGTTCGCCGACCAGCTCGGTTAATGATTTACCTCCGACGCACATAATCTGTGTTACCAGCAACCATGGAATCATGCCGCTGTCGCAGTAAGCGAAGTCGCGGAAAAAATGATGCGCGCTCATTTCGCCACCGTAGATTGCATTGACCTCACGCATCGTTTGCTTCATGAATGCATGACCCGAGACACTTTGCACCGGTGTGCCACCGTGCGCTTTGATCATTTCAATACTATTCCAGGTCAGCCTGGGGTCATGCACAATCGTTTCGCCTGCTGATTGCTCCAACATCGCTTGGGCCAGCAGGCCAACGATGTAGTATCCATCGACGAACTCACCCCGTTCGTTGAATAGAAAACAGCGATCGAAATCTCCGTCCCAGGCGATGCCGAGATCGGCGCCATGCTCGCGAACCGAGTCGGCCGTCACGCCGCGGTTCTCTGGTAGCAACGGATTGGGCACGCCGTTCGGAAACGTGCCGTCGGGCTCGTGCTGTAGTTTGATGAAGTCGAATGGAAGCTGGGTCTCGAGCCGGTCGATTACGGCGCCGGCGCCGCCGTTGCCAGCGTTGACGACGATTTTTAGAGGTTTGAGCAGCTTCCGGTCGACGTAGCCCAGCAGATGCTCAATATATGCGTCGTCAACGTCGAGTGCGCGACGCTGGCCCCGGTTCCTTACATCGGCAAATTGATTTTCTTCGGCCAGACGCCGAATATCCTGCAGGCCGCTGTCGCGGCTTAGTGGCCGGGCGTCTTCGCGCACAAACTTCAGACCGTTGTAATCGGGCGGATTGTGGCTCGCTGTGACCATGATTCCGCCGTCCATCCCGGCGTGAAACGTCGCAAAATATATCTGCTCGGTCCCGCACAGCCCTATGTCGTATACCTCGACGCCACTGTCCATGAGCCCGTTTGCTAAGGCCTCGATCAATGCCGGGCTGGACAGCCGGATGTCGTGACCGACGACGACTTTGCGCGGCCGGACGAATGCCGCATACGCCCGGCCGATCCGGTAGACGATATCGTCATTCAATTCATCCGGGACACGCCCGCGGACGTCATAGGCTTTGAAACAGGTGATCTGGGTCGTCACTGCAACTCCGTTCAGAACCACCGACTCATATACACGTGTCAGGAATCCCCGGTCCGCCCATACCGATCCTCGAACCGCACGATATCATCTTCCCCGAGGTAGTCGCCGACCTGTACCTCGATGATATGCAAAGATTTGGTGCCGGGGTTTTCGATACTGTGTTTGGCGCCGCGCGGAATGAACGTCGATTCATTCTTTTCTAACAGGTATTGATCGTCATCCCGGGTTACGCGCGCCGTACCCGCGACGACTGTCCAGTGCTCATCCCGCTGATGATGCATCTGCACCGAGAGCTTCGCGCCTGGGTTTACGATCAAGCGCTTGACCTGAAAGCCGTCTCCCTGGTCAATACCGTCGTAGCTTCCCCACGGCCGGAATACCTGGCGGTGCAGCTTCGTTTCCGGGCGTTGGTCCTGGTGGAGTTGATCCACCAGGCGACGGACGTCCTGGCTGCGCTCGCGGGTTGATACGAGCACCGAGTCCTTGGTTTCGATGATGACGCAGTCTTCCATGCCCACCGTAGCCACCATCCGACTCCCGGCGTTGACCAGCGAACCTCGCGTGTCGACGGCGACGACGTCGCCCTCAAA
>JAUWKW010000066.1 GCA_030614035.1 Chromatiales bacterium
TGCGCCACCGATGCCACAGTTCTATAACCTTCCTGAAACTATTGACGACATTATCAATCATACGACCGGTCGTTTATTGGATCTGTTCGACCTGGACAGTGACTTCGTAAAACGGTGGGAAGGCGCGAATAACGCGGCCAAAAACGGGTGAACAAAACGGACCGGGCGGCTGTCAGCCGGTTCATGGACGAGCACAACACCCTGACCCTGGCCACCTCCAGTGACGGGAATCCCTGGGCAGCAACAGTGTTTTTTGCCAGCGACGCAAAGCTCAACCTCTATTTCGTCTCGGATCATCGAACCCGTCACGGCCGTGACATGGAGCAGAATCAACACGTCGTTGCGACGGTCAACCCGGACTGTGATAACTGGCACGATGTGCGGGGCCTGCAAATCGAAGGCTCGGCCGGTATTGTTACTGGCCTGGCCCGCGCCAAGGCGCTGGCCTTGTACCTGGCTAAGTTTCCGCAAATCGATGCCTTGTACGCGTCGCCAAAAGACAAACACGAGGAAACCATCGCCGAGCGTTTAAAGGCGACGAATTTCTACCGCATTAGCCCGGCCTGGATTCGCTTCATCGATAACCGTAAAGGCTTCGGGTTCAAAGAAGAGTACGAGTTATAGCGGAAAGTTTGGTGCCGGGATCCTTATAACGCCGCTTAGCTGCCAAAGACAGTTGTCCTACTTCGTTTCGCCTTTGAAGAAGCTCGGTATTCGACCGAGATGTGTGCCGCTATCGACAATCAGCGTTTCACCGGTCACCAGCGATGCGCTTTCGAGAAACCAGACCAACACCTCGGCGATATCCTCGGGTTCGGCCACCCGCCTTAACGGCAGTGCCGTTTCGGATTTCTTCAGCATCTCCTGGTAGGCGTCGTCGCCGAGGCCGCCTCGCAGCCATCGCGTATTGATCATCCCCGGAACGACGGTATTGATACGGATCTCAGGGGCCAGTACGTGCGCCAGTGATTTCGTCATCAGGTTCAGTGCCGCCTTCGATGCGGCATAGGGTATAGAAGATGCGATGCCGGTAACGCCGCCAATGGATGAATCGTTGACGATCGAGCCTTTGCCGAGCTTGCGCATATGCGGTTCAACCGCCCGTATCATCTGGTACGGACCGACGACATTGACCGCGTAGATATCCAGGAAATCCTGTTTGGTAACGCCTTCGAAATTCTCGAACGGGTTGAATTTGGTACGTGCGGCGTTGTTGATCAGGTAGTCGATCCGGCCCCAGGCATCGACAGCAGCCTTAGTCATCTGCCGGCAGGCGTCATCGTCGGACACATCGGCTTGCTGCACCAGGGCTTCGACTCCGTGCGTGCGGCAGGTTTCGGCAGTTTCCTCAGCTTCCGCCTTGCTGCGCGTGTAATTGATGACCACGTTGCAGTTTTTCTTTGCCAACATAATTGCAGCGGCGGCACCGACGCCGGTGGCAGAGCCGGTAACAATCGCAACCTTCCTATCACTGTGGGCCATGAGCTATTCCTGTTATTGACTGGCGCGGGGAATTTTAACAGACGAGCATCGGCCCGCAAGTTACAGGTTTTGCGGTGGGTTGGGGCTGATTTCGGCGGGCTGCTGACATCAACCAGACATGCTATGGTGAGGCCGCGAGCGCAACGCTTGTACAACAGCAACAAGAATCAGTTCCGGAGTGAGACCCGATGGCATTTAAAGATTTTCGTGAATATTTAAACCTGCTCGACAAAGACGGACAGCTCAAGCGCGTTGAGGTACCGTTCAATGTAGAGCTGGGTACCAACGAGCTGCAGTCGTTGATGAGGTATCTCGCAGAACGGGACGGGCCAGCGTTGATCCTGCAGAATCTCGAGGGCTACAACACGCCGGACATCCCGCTGATCTTCAACCCCTTTGGAACACGTGAACGCACGGCCATGACGATCGGTTGCCGTGATCCACTCGAGAGCAAGGCCAAGCATGCAAAGATTCTCGCGGACGAATCGGTATGGCTGGATCCAAACCTTGTCGATCGGGACGACGCTCCCTGTAAGGACGTTGTTATCGAGAAAGCGGATATTGCCCTTGATAAACAGTTGCCGCACGTTTGGTTCGGTAAAGAGGGTGCTTCGTATATAACGGGTGGTCTGGGAATCACCAAGGATCCGGAGACCGGCGAACGAAACGTCGGTTGTTATCGGGTCGGTCAGTTCTGGAAAGCATCACATCCGACCGGGGGTTCCTATTCCGAGGAGCGTCAGACCAAGCAGTTGCTGGTTTTTGCATTCTGGAACCCGCCGGCGAGCCACATCGGTTTTCACCTGGCGAAGGCGGTGCAGATGGGCAAGCCGCTTGAAGTCGCGTTTGCCTGCCAATGCGACCCGGCGCTCCACATGGCTGCGGCTACCGGCGTGCCTTTCGGGCACGACGAATTCCGCTTTGCGGGCGGGCTGCGGGGTGCTCCGGTCGACCTGGTCAAATGCGATACGGTAGACCTCGAAGTGCCGGCAACGGCCGAGTTCGTTATCGAGGGAGTTTTTCTTCCCGACCAGGAGGAAACCATTGGCTGGCACTCGAACCCGGTGGGGTATTACGACCCGGTGCAGGTGTTTCCAATGATGGAAGTCACTCGCATCACTCACCGTAAAAATCCGCTGTGGTATGCAACGATGGAAATGATTCCTCCGTTTGACCACAACTTTATTGCGCTGCTACCAGTTGAAGGCGAAGTGCTCAGCGATCTTCAACGCAAGATTCCGGAAGTCAAAGATGTCGTCGTCACGCCCAACATGACCTATATCGTGCAACTGAGCGTCGATGGCGCCCGTAAACCGCATGCGGAGTTCGGCAAGTTTGTATTGCATGCGGTGTGGGGCGCGGCGGGGCGCTGGGGTCGGACAGCGAAAATCGTCATCGTCGTCGGCCCGGACGTCGACCCTTACGATATGAATTCCATCGAATGGGCGATCGCAACGCGGGTTCAACCATATAGCGATACCATCATCAATCAGTCCGGTCAGGCGATGGTGCTCGATCCGTCGGCGGTCAAGGGTCACCACGGATTTCCGGTTACCAGCGAGCAAATGGGAATCGATGCAACGATCAAGGTGCCGGAACGGTTCAGCGAGTATCAGGAAGTCAGCATGGCCGATCCGGCCAAGGTCGCGAAGATCGCAGATAAGCTCAACGGCGTGTTGGACTGACCAGTTGCGAATCCGAACACGCCGGTCATGAAGGTCTGTGTTTTCGGCACCGGCGCGATCGGCGGTTATCTCGCCGCGAGACTCGCCGATAGTGATGCAGAACTCACCTGCATTGCCCGCGGCAAGCAACTCGAAGCGATTCGCAGCCGCGGACTGACGCTGATCGAAAACGATAGCAGGCAAAACCATCGGGTGAATTGCACGGACCAACCCGGCCAGGTGGGTCCACAGGACGTGGTTTTCATCACGCTGAAGTCGCACACGGTGCCGGCGGCAGCGGCCGGCATCACGGAGTTGCTGGGTCCCGACACCGCGGTCGTTACCGCCTACAACGGTGTGCCGTGGTGGTTTTTTTACGGCCACCAGGGCAGTGAATCCGTGACCCTGGAATCTGTCGATCCAGGCCGCGGGCTGTGGGATCAGATCGGACCGGAACGTGCCATCGGCTGTGTGGTGTATCCGGCTGCCCGGGTGGTCGAGCCTGGCGTTATCGAACACCAGTTCGGCAACCGCTTTGCGGTGGGCGAGCCGGATGGTAACCAGACGCCACGTCTCGAATCCATAGCGGCTCAACTCGTCGCTGCGGGGCTGGAGGCACCGCTGGAGAGTTCCATACGCACCGGCATCTGCACCAAGCTGGTGGCAAACGCCAGTTACAATCCCGTTAGCGTGTTGACCGGCAGCAGCCTCGGCCGGATGATCAACGACGTGGCAGTAAACCGGCTGCTGTGCCGTATGATGCAGGAAGGCATCGAGGTGGCCGCATCACTCGGGATTAGCGGGCCGCTTTCCCCGGCAGAGCTGCTGGAGGCAACGCGGCCTTTGGGAGAACACAAAACATCGATGTTGCAGGACTTGGAAGCTGGTCGGTCGCTGGAACTGGATCCTATCGTTGGCGCCGTTCAGGAACTCGGGCGCTTGCACGCGATTCCAACGCCGACGATCGACATCATCCTGGCCCTGGCGAAACAAAAAGCCACTCTGGCCGGCTGTTACCCGGCCGCGATCCTCAAACCGATGGCAAAGTGCTGATGGGCCAGACACTGATCCAGAAAATCATCGCCCGGGCTTCCGGCAAGGCGACAGTGCAGCCTGGCGAAATCGTGACCTGCCAGGTTGACCTGGCGATGTTGCTGGATTCCGGTGGCCCGCGCCGCATCTGGCCGCGCCTGAAAGAACTCGGCGTCGGCGTATGGGACCCCGATAAGATCGTCGTGATCAGCGATCATTTTGTGCCGGCGGTGGATGCCGAATCAGCTGCGATCTTGCAGCTGACCCGGGAATTCGTCGACGAATTTGGTATCCAACAGTTTTTTGACATGGAAGGTATCGGGCACGTGATCCTGGCCGAGCACGGCATGCTGCAGCCGGGCATGTTCGTTTGTGGCGGCGATTCCCACTCGACTAATGGTGGGGCATTTGGCTGTTACATGGCTGGATTTGGCGCCATCGAGATGACCGGCGTCGTCGTCACCGGCGAAATCTGGCTGCAGGTGCCCGAAACGATTCGTGTCAACTGGAACGGAAAATTTCAAGCGGGCATTGTTGCCAAGGACGTCATGCTGACGCTCTGTCGTGAACTCGGTATGGATAACGCTTTTAAGGTTGTCGAGTATGGTGGCGACACCGTGCGCAGGATGTCGATGCAAGAACGTATGGTCCTTACTAATATGGCCGCGGAGTTGGGCGCCGAAACCGGTTCCATTGAGCCCGATGAAACGACACTCGCAGCAATACGTTCGGGTGGCACTGAACCGGCAGCCGATGCTTTGGATTGGAACAGTGATCCGGACGCCGCCTACACGGAGACCCATGAATTCAAAGCCGACGTGCTTGCACCGCAGGTTGCGGCGCCGCATTCTCCCGCCAACTCGGCAGCAGTGGAAGAATTTGGCAGTGTCGCAGTCGATCAGGCCTATATCGGCGCCTGTGTTGGCGCAAAGCTGAGTGATTTGCATATGGTTGCCGAAATTCTCGACGGCCGGCAGGTCGCCCGCGGTACCCGTTTGCTGGTGGCGCCGGCCTCGAAACAAATCATGGCTAAAGCTGCGGCGGACGGGACGCTCGCGACTATTACGGCCGCCGGGGCGATCATGCTGTCTACCGGTTGCGGCGCCTGCGCCGCATTGGGCGCTGGAATTCTGGCCGACAAGGAGGTGTGCATCTCCTCAACCAACCGTAACTTCAAGGGCCGCATGGGAGCCAACTCGGCCAGTATTTACCTGGCATCGCCGTACACCGTTGCGGCATCGGCCGTGGCCGGCCAGATTGCCGATCCTCGCGAGATGCTGGTATGACCCACAACGCTTGCCTGCATGCGGTTTCGTTGGTGACCGGCGAACGGCGTGTGGAGCCCGGCCGCCATGGACGGCGGGCCGGGTGGAACCCGCTTCGACGAGCACAGGGACGTGCGAGTCGATTTAGTGTGCCGGTCACCAGCGAAACAGCGTGGTAACTCTAGCCCGGAGTTTTCTTGTATGAATGTAATTACAGGCAAGGCCTGGGTATTCGGCGACGAAATCAACACGGATGTGATGGCGCCCGGCCTGTACTTTAAAAGTTCGATGGAAGAAATGGCGCGTCATTGTCTGGAAGCCGTCGATCCCGGATTCGCCGCCAGCGTCGCACCGGGCGATATCGTCGTCGCCGGGCACAATTTCGGGGTCGGCTCGGCGCGGGAGCAGGCGGCGCTGGCTTTCCGGCACCTGAAAGTAGGGGCGATACTGGCCGAATCCTTCGGCCGGATTTTCTACCGCAATGCGCTGAATTTCGGTGTACCGGCGTTGTTTTTTCCGCAGTCCGCCGATATCGATCCGGGCGACGTGCTTGCTGTGGACCCGGTCACCGGTAGTATCGAAAATAGGAACTCGGGGCAGCGCTACACCGTCGACGGAATTCCCGAGCACCTGATGCAGATCATTCAGGCGGGCGGGCTGATGCCCTGGCTGAAGCATCGATTGGCAACCGAAGGAGCACCCTGATGAGCCCCGCAAAAAAACTTCGAGAGTTGCTGGCCGGCCCGCAAGCCGTGATTGCACCCGGTGTCTATGATGCGTTGACCGCATTGCTGGTCCAGCAGGCCGACTTTGATTGCGTCTACTTAAGTGGTGCAAGCGTTTCGTTTACCCGCCTCGGTCGACCCGACCTCGGATTGACGACGCTGACCGAAGTGGCCGACACAGTGGCGAGAATTCGCGAGCGCATCGAACTGCCGCTGGTCGTCGATGCAGACACCGGCTACGGCAATGCGCTAAATGTGAAACGCAGCGTCGCCTTACTCGAGCGTATGGGTGCATCAGCTATCCAGCTTGAGGATCAGCAATCACCCAAGCGTTGCGGGCACTTGGCCGGAAAAAACCTGGTCACCGTAGAGGAAATGACCGGCAAAATTTGTGCGGCTCTCGATGCACGCCAAGATGCGGACACGATAGTCATTGCGCGTACCGACGCGCTTGCTGCCGAAGGTATTGATCAGGCTATCGCGCGCGGTCATGCCTATGTTGCAGCTGGCGCAGATGTTCTGTTTATTGAAGCGCCGCGAAGCGTCGAACATTTGCAACAGATAGGCCAGGAATTTGGTGACAAGCTGCCATTGCTCGCAAACATGGTTGAAGGTGGACGTACGCCCTTACTGCCGGTGGATGAACTTGGCGACTTGGGATTCAGCCTGGTGATATATCCGGGCGCGATGCTTCGGGTCAATGCCAAGGCTGGCACAGAATACCTTGCGGCATTAAAAGCGGACGGCACGACGTCCGGGTTTCTGGATCGCATGTTTTTGTTCGACGAGGTCAACGGATTGATCGGTCTGGATGAGATGATCCGCGACGGCCAACGCTATGCGGGTGATATCCGCGATGCGAAGGAAGACCCGCAGCTCTAGTCAAGCGAGTTCGCACACCGCCAACGATGCGAAGGCAGGCTGAAGCCGGGTCGGTCCTTACTGGACGAGGACCGGGTTTTCAGGCATTTTCGCGGGGGTAGGCCGCCGGACGCGGCGGGAGACCCATTCCGAGTGGACAAGAAAACGTCTTTTCCATCATTTCGCCATATTGAGGTTAGCGCATGACGCCAAGGTACGCAGAGGCCGGAGCCACCGATGGTGTACTGACTGAGCAGCAGGTTCAGGCATTTCGGCGGGACGGTTACGTGGGCGTCCCCGCGCTATTTAGTGCTGCGGAGATCGAGCAAGTCAGCACCTGGGCGGAGGAGGTGCAGAACTGGCAAGAGACGCCAGGACAGCACAT
>JAUWKW010000068.1 GCA_030614035.1 Chromatiales bacterium
GGCGTTAGCGGTCCCGAGGGCCTCGGCTTTCGCGGCCCGCAGGGCTTCGGCTTTATTGGTCAGGACGGCAGCGGCGTTCGTGGCCAGCACGGCAGCGGCGTTCGTGGCCAGCACGGCAGTGGCGTTCGTGGCCAGCACGGCAGCGGCGTTAGATAGAGATCAAATCTTCGCCGGCAGGCGAACCAAAGTAAAGTTTTCTAGAAATTCTATCTGCGTTTGAACTAGATCGCAGTGTGGCTAGTTATTGGCGTAGCGAATTGCTGGCCTAAAACTTTCATTATCCTAGACTAACTTAATCTTCGAAATAGTAGACACCGAAACCTGCGCGCGCCGGCTCCGTTTCTTCGTCACTATCAGCCGGTTTAAGCACAGCGTCGGATTCATGGTTGATAATCCATTCATTTAATTGGGTCAGCAACTCCTCCGTATTAGATAGCGCCATAGTCTTAAATGCATCGACATCTGCTTTTCGCAATTTCGTAGCCCAAACGTATCTCTCAAGCCTTCCCTGTGATATTCGTTCTTCGTCATTCTCCGCCGACCTTAGGCTTGAGTTGTAGGTCAATGTGGTCGCTAGATTTGCTAATGAAAATGCCCAGCCATTAATAAAATCAGCGTCGAGTTCATATGGAATGTAGACAGCGCTCAATGCACGCAACTTTCCGCCTTCGGACTCTATAACAGATCCTGATCTTTTTAACTCGGTTCGCATCGCACCGGGCGGGATGTCTCCAGCATATCGGCGAACTAAATCGGTAAAACTTGGAAATCCACCAGAAAAAGGCAATTCTAACGGCTTACCTTCCTCATCACAGAAATCCGGGTCTGCATGCCAATGGTTCAAAGTTTGGGTCGGAGGGCTTAAATTCACCCCCCAGAGGTCGCCAGCTGAATCTACCCGATAATTTCTTATCTTTTTCACTTCCTTTCGGGTCAAACCAGTCATCACAGCGACTCGAGAGATATTGGTAGGGCGGCCGCGGATTCCATAATCATCAGTTGCAACCTGCACAAATGCTGATTTGCAAACCTGGGCGAATTCTTTGTAGCCGATGCCGGAACGCAGTAGAAACCGCGATATAGGCAACATTATCTTTAGAAGCCCGTTAAGAATATTCTTCTGTAGCCGAGCCACCATGCGGCGCAATATAGACAACGGCCACATTGTGGTCAATGTTGACCAGAAAATGGGAAAGTTTCCCCAAAATCAAGAAATTGTGCTGATTAGCTAGACTAGAATCCTAGCTTTGCTGGGCGGTCCTTGTGGCTTGATTTAGCAGGTATTTTCCCAGATATGGTTGGAGAAGCGCGACGGTTTTATCGGTTGAGAAGGTCTGAAAACCCGTCCTCGTCAATTGTTTTGATCCCCAGGTTTTGCGCTTTATCGATTTTCGAGCCGGGGTTCTTACCGAATACAACGTAATCGGTTTTACTCGATACTGCTGCTGCTACCTTGCCACCACGTGATTGAATTCGCTCCTTTGCTTCAGATCGCGTCATCCCGATCAAAGTACCGGTAAGCACAAAAGTTTTTCCGGAAATCGGCGTACCTGACTCAATTGATACTTCGGGCTTTGGCCAATGTATTCCTCTTTTCTTGACCAGTTGCTGTATTACAGCCCGATTATGCGATTGATGGAAAAAACCAGATACATGCTGCGCCACAATGGGCCCTACGTCGGATACCTCTTGCAACTCCTCCGCTGACGCTTTCATCAGAACATTCAGATCCCTGAAATGGTTGGCAAGGTTCATCGCTGTCGCCTCGCCTACCTCTCGAATACCCAGCCCATAGAGAAATCTTGCCAACGTGGTTTCCTTGCTGGCGTTCAAAGCGTTGACAAGATTATCAGCCGATTTTTCGCCCATACGATCCAGACTCTGCAGCTTGGCCTGATTCAGCCCAAACAAGTCTGCTGGATTTTTAACTAAGCCCCGCTCGACAAGTTGATCGATCAGTTTGCTACCCAAACCTTCAACGTCGAGCGCACGTCGCGAAACGAAATGCTTGAGCGTTTCTTTCATCTGCGCATTGCATGTAAGTCCGCCAGAACAACGAGCGATGGCCTCGCCTTCAGTTTGAATCACATCAGATCCACAGATCGGGCATTTTGAGGGTAACCGAACAATTCGAGCGCCTTTTCGCCGACGCTCTTTTAGAACACTGACAACTTCGGGTATCACGTCACCTGCGCGGCGGACGCTCACAGTGTCACCTACGCGAACGTCCTTCCGATGCAATTCATCGATGTTATGAAGTGTCGCGTTGCTGACGGTAACCCCGCCGACTGACACCGGTTCGAGCCGGGCCACTGGTGTCACGGCGCCGGTTCGCCCGATCTGAAATTCGATCGCGTTTACCAACGTAAGCTCTTCCTGGGCCGGAAACTTATGGGCAATGGCCCATCGCGGTGCACGCGAAACATTGCCGATGATTGACTGCAGTTCGTAATCGTCGACCTTATACACGACGCCATCAATGTCGTAGGGAAGTTCATCCCGGAGCGCCCGAACTTTGTTGTAGAAAGCAATACAGCCTTCCACCCCCTCAACTACTGCATTCTCTGTTGGTAGCTTGAATCCCCAATCGCGAAGTTTCAGCAGGGTCTGACTGTGACAAGCCGGCAATTGCCCTGCATCCACCACGTTTGCCGCGTAGACAAACATACTCAGGGGGCGTCCGGCCGTGACTTTGGGATCGAGCTGCCGAAGACTTCCAGCGGCCGCATTGCGTGGGTTTGCAAATGTTTTCTCTCCCGCTGCCCTGGCTCGTTCATTCAATTCCTCAAACCCGGACTTCGGCATGAAAATTTCACCGCGAACTTCGAGATCTTCCGGATACGGCGCATCCCGTAAGCGCAGGGGCACGGCCCCGATAGTCCGGACGTTGTGAGTAACGTCCTCGCCAGTCATGCCGTCGCCGCGGGTCGCAGCTAATACCAGTTCGCCCTGCTGGTATCGAATGCTGATGGCAATACCGTCCAGTTTAGGCTCTGCCGAATAGCTAACGACACCGGAATTTCCGAGACGATCCCGAACACGACGATCGAAGCTGACTACCTGCTCTTCGTCAAATGCATTTTCCAACGACAGCATCGGAAGACTATGCTGAGCGTTCCTGAATTCCGACACTGGTTTGGCACCAACTCGTTGGGTTGGCGAGTCCGAAACTATAAGGCTTGGGTACAGCCTCTCCAGTTCTATAAGCTGCTGAAACAGTCTGTCGAATTCCGTGTCGGGAATGACCGGATCATCCAGTACGTAGTAACAATGCTGATGGAAGGCGATGTCGTCCCGGAGCCGGGCAACACGGTCAACGATATCCGGTGGCGCATCCACGGGCTGGAATCCCACGCTCGACTAATCTACCCACAAAGTGCGTTGGCACGCGATTTTTGGTGTTGGAATTGAACCAATTCTTCGCGCATATAGCGTGCGCGCTGCACGCTAAGCGTACTGCCGCGTTCATCAAAAAGATTAGCCCCCAAGGACTCGGCCAGCGAACTGGCAGCGACCAACATTTCATCAAATGCGACCAACATATCGTCCGGTCCAGGCAACACCATGAAAAAGTTGATTCCAGGGTATTCAGATTCCTCGACCTGGTTCAGATCAAAACTACCTGGCTCGACAAGACTTGCCACACTGAATAGTGCATGCGCTGGTTTTCGCGGGTCCATACGATGGAAAATGCCAAACTGTCCGTACTGCAACTCTGCTGCGCGCAGAGCGTGCACCAGTTGCTCGCCGGACAGTAGCTGGCCGGTTTGTGGCAGCATGCGAATGGTAATAACTTTACTTTGCTCGTCGGGCGGCAACGTAGCCTGTGAAAAATCAACTTTCGGCTCGTACTGCTTAGCAGACTGCGCCCGCAACTGCGGTACGTCGGGCGGCGGCACCGGGTCCTCCGCGTGGTAAAGAGCTGGCTCGCGCAGGCGTTGCAATGTTGATGCGAACACTGCGCCCCAGCCGAACCACCCCCTTGAGTAAAAATATATGCCCGCGAGAAAAAACAGACCCAGAATCAGCAATATCCAACGAAGCTCGGCCACGTTGTCACCCAACATCAACTGACGGCAAGTCGGACGGCCTCGTCAATATCTACTGATACGAGCCGGGACACGCCTGGTTCATGCATTGTGACCCCCATAAGCTGCCCTGCCAGCTCCATGGTGATCTTGTTGTGAGTAATAAACACGAACTGCACGTTCGCCGACATTTCGCGGACGATTTCGCAGAATCGTATGACATTGGAATCATCGAGCGGCGCATCGACCTCATCGAGCAGGCAAAACGGCGCCGGATTGAGCTCAAATATCGAGAACACCATAGCAACCGCCGTTAACGCTTTTTCACCGCCCGACAAAAGTTGAATATGGCTAATACGTTTGCCGGGCGGTCGCGCCATGACTGAAACGCCTGCGTTGAGTACGTCATCGCCGTCGAGGCTCAGGTAAGCATGACCGCCACCGAAAAGGCGGGGGAATATCCTTTTCAGGCCGTTATTTACGTTCTCGAAAGTCTCCTGGAATCGCGTGCGGGTTTCGCGGTCGATTCGGCGAATCGCTTTTTCAAGCGTATCCAGAGCGCTGGTGAGGTCTTCGAATTGTTCATCAAGGTACCTTTTACGCTCTGACTGTTCCTCAAACTCCTCAATTGCCAACAGGTTTACGTTACCGATGCGATCGATCCGCCGCTGGAGGCGCTCGAGCTTGTATTCCCAGTCGGAGATCGCGGCGTCCTCTGGCAGTTCCGCCATCACTGTCTCCAAAGATAATCCGGTCCCGGAAAACTGTTCAGCAACCGTTTCGCGACGCACCTCAAACTCTCTGACCTGCACCCGCATGCCGTCGACAGTCTCGCGAATCTCGCTGACCGTCCGGTCACGCTCAAGTCTTTTCGCTTCCTCCAAACGCAATTTTTCGGTTGCCTGTTCAACGATCTGGCGGCGTTTTCTCAGCTCTGCGTCCACCGCAACCTTAGACTCCAGCTGGGCCTGCAAAGTAGCCTTGAGTGTAACTAAAGGCTGCTCACCGGTAGTTATCTGGCCCGACAGGGATTTGATTCTCTCGGTTAGCTGCTTTTCGGCATCGATCCCACGCTCCAGTGTGGTCCCGGCTGAGTCCCTGGAGGAGCGGCATGACTCAACCTCGATAGTGAGCCCCTGCAGTTCGTGCCGGGCCTTGTCCGCGTCCGCTCTGGCCGCGTCGCACCTGATCAGCAGGTCTTTCTGTTTTGCGTTCAACGCCACATCGCGTTCTGCAAGCTTCGTCTGTTTCTCCGTCGTCTGCGCCAGACGCGAGCGAGCCTCCTCGATTTGTGCACAGACGGCGTCGATTTGACTGTGAACGCCGTCACTGCCATCGCTGATCGACGCCAAACGCTCCTGCAATTGAGAAACTTCCTGCCGAAGACTGGTGGCCTCGGCATAGGCTTGAGCGTGTTCCTGGCGAATCCGGCTGCAATCTGCCTGGACCGCCGGAAGTTGTGTTTCGGCTTGCTGAATCTCGTCACGGGCAGCGGCGCGTGTGGCAGTCGCTTCCTCAACTTCCACCGTGTGAGCCTCAATCCGCTTCTGCAAGTCACGGATGTCCTGTTCCCGCGTAATCACGCCGCTCGTATCGTCACCAGCGGCGCTGATCCGCGCCCAGTTGCGGCTTAGCCAGACTCCTTCGGGCGTCACGACTGATTCATCGGGGCCAAGCTGAGTTCGCAGTTCCAGCGCTTGCTGCAACGAATCGGCCAGCCGAACTCGCGCGAGCAACGCCGCCGCCCCATCGGCACGCTCTACCTGGCTCAATAAAGAATTGCCATGCGCATCCGGCGCTGCGTCATCCGCCACATCGTTTAGTAACACCAGGCTACTATCCGGTAACTGGTCGAGATGCGCCGCGTATTCTGTTACCGAAATCGCCTGCAAGAAATCTCCCAGCACCGTTTCGACTGCCATTTCCCACGGCGGGTTAACTTTGAGCCGCTGGGCCAACAAAGGTCGAGAGGCCAAATCCTTGCGTTCCAGCCATTTCTTTAAAGTCTTCTTGTCGCGACCGAGTGCCGCTTCTTGCAGCGCTTCCATCGTCATCAGGCTCGCCCGCCGACCTTCCAGCTGACCTTTCAACTGTTCCAGCCGATCGCTTAGCTCCCGATCCTGCTCCCGCAGCTCGTCGAGACGGCCTATGAGGCTTTGCTGGCGCAGCTCCAGCTCGGCAACGGTATCGCGAGTGCGAGTTTCAAGTTGCTCCTTGCTCCGCAGTTCACGCTCTTTCTCGTCCAAAGAAATACTCTCACGCTCTGCCTGCAGCATGTCACGCTGCCGTGACAACTGTCCCTGCTGGGTCTCAAGATGCTCGATACGAGCCTGTTCAACCTCGATACTACGTCGCGCCTCGTTCAGCTCAGTATTGAAAGACTGCCAATCTTCCCGCCATTGGTTCAGCGCCGTTTCAACTTTCTCCAATGATTCAGCGGACGTTCTGGCGGTTTCACGCATGCCTTCCATATTCGGCGTCAACTGTGCCAGTTTTTCGTCCAGGCTGATTACGCGCGCACGGTCTTCGCTAATCGTGCTCGTAATGGCAGCAAGATGTTCGCGCGCTTCCCCGAGGTTGGCGTCCTGCTGCTCGCGCGACAGCTGCTGGTGCCGAATTGCCTCCTCGATGCGCGCGGCCTCCCCCTGAGCTTTGATTTGCTCACCGTAGGTCTGGTTGTGCTCCTCGGTAGCAAGATTCTGACCTTCCCTGGCCTCCTCGATATCCGCCTCCACTTTGCGTTGCGCAGCAATCGCACTCTCAAGTTCAGTTTTGCATTTTTCAAACGCTAGCTGTTCATGCGTCAATCCGCCATCGATTTGCTTGAGCTTGATCGCAAGCAACTCAGCCTCAGCGAGTCGCTGATCGTTTCTTAGAACCTTGTGCCGTTTAGCGGCTCGCGCCTGCTTCTGCAAATGCTTGATCTGGCTCTCTACCTCTTCGCGAACATCGTTTAAACGATCCAGGTTGTCGCGCGTATGACGAATACGGTTCTCTGTTTCCCGTCGTCGTTCCTTGTATTTGGATATGCCCGCTGCTTCTTCCAGGTAGGTACGCAACTCGTCCGGCTTGGCCTCGACAAAGCGCGAAATCATTCCTTGTTCGATGATTGCGTAACTCCGAGGACCGAGGCCGGTACCGAGAAAAATACTCGTGATGTCTTTTCGTCTACAGCGAACGTTGTTAAGAAAATACTGCGAGGTGCCATCCCTTGATACCAAGCGCCGAATCGAAACTTCGGAATAGCTGGCATATTGGCCGCC
>JAUWKW010000211.1 GCA_030614035.1 Chromatiales bacterium
TACCAGGCGCGGACGACCGAAGGGCATCCACGCTCAACCGCAGCTCGACACCCCGGAGGGGCCGGCCGCTTAATCTCGCGGTGCCCTCACTGCAGCCGCGCGACACGGCGTCCACTCGCCGGGCGTCCCTGCCCGGACTCGTTCCCGACGACGCTCACGACCCCTCCGGGCGGTCCCGCTGCGGGGGGCCGGGGGCATCCGAGCGTCGTCGCCGGCTGGCGCGACAGGGATGTCAGAGTCAGTTGGCGCCGATCTGCCCGAAGCCAGGGACGGCGCAGGGCAGTTAAGCATGGATGCCCCCGGTCACCCGGCGGCGGGCACACCGCGCCCGGGTTGCCGTAAGCAGCGTCTGTTGCGGCTCTTGCTACAATAGCCGGCCACTCTCAGGAGAGATCTGTTCATGTCCGAATATCGGGCCCCGGTCACGGAAATGCTGTTCGTTATCAACGAACTGGCCGGTTTAGAGGAGCTGAGCAGATATAGCGGATTCGAGGAAGCCACCCCGGACCTGGTGGAAGCTATTCTGGGAGAAGCGGCTCAGTTGGCCAGCGAAGTCATCGCTCCAACCAACCGCATTGGTGACGCAACTGGTACGCGGATCGAGGATGGCCAGGTTCGGGTCGCGCCCGAATTTTCCGACGCTTACCGCCAATTTGTCGACGGTGGCTGGGCCGGCCTGGCCGGCCATCCGGAGCACGGCGGCCAGGGGCTGCCATTCCTGATCAATATTGCCGTCGAGGAAATGTGGCAATCCGCCAACCTCGCATGGTCACTGTGCCCGCTACTGACCCAGGGTGCTGCGCATGCGCTGGAAGCGCATGGCTCCGACCAACTGCGCACCGAGTATTCGCCCAAGCTGACCAGTGGCGAATGGACCGGGACGATGAATTTATCAGAGCCACAGGCCGGCTCGGATCTTGCCGCGATTCGCACACTAGCGGTTCCCGAGGGCGATCATTTCCGAGTTTCAGGGCAGAAAATATTCATCACCTATGGTGATCACGACATGACGGACAACGTGATTCACCTCGTGCTGGCACGAATCAAGGACGCGCCCGAGGGAGCCAAGGGTCTGTCGCTTTTCCTGGTGCCGAAGCGTCTGCCAGACGCAGATGGAAATGCGGGGGACTTAAATGGGGTTAATCCGGTTTCCGTCGAACATAAGCTCGGGATCAACGGCAGCCCGACCTGCGTGTTGAGTTTCGAAAATGCCGTCGGATTTCTGCTGGGCGCAGAAAACAACGGCCTCGCCTGCATGTTCACTATGATGAACCACGCACGCCTCAATGTCGGGCTAGAGGGAATCTCGATCGCAGAGCGCGCCTACCAGCGGGCTCTCGGGCACGCACGTGACCGGGTTCAAGGCAACGCAGCAGGGCACGAAGGTCGGGTCACGATCATCCATCATCCTGATGTGCGGCGAATGCTGATGACGATAAAGGCCGAGATAGAAGCCATGCGCGCGGTCGCCTATGTTACAGCTGCCGTACTCGATCGGGCGGGCCACGAACCGGATTCCAAGCTACGGGCAGCCTATCAGGCCCGGCTCGAACTCATGACGCCGGTCGTGAAAGGCTGGATCACCGAGAGCGGGCAGCAATTGACGTCGATCGCGTTACAGATTCATGGCGGCACCGGTTACATCGAGGAAGCCGGCGCTGCGCAGCATTATCGCGATGCCCGGATTGCGACGATTTACGAGGGCACGACCGGGATCCAGGCCAACGACCTGGTCGGGCGCAAGATCATAGGCGATGGTGGCGCTGCGGTGACCGTTTTGTTGGATGAGATGGGCCAATTCGGTGAGCAGTGGAATCCAGGCGATGAACTCGCAACGGTGCGGGACGCTTATCTGGGGGCCGTGAACGAACTGCGGGAATCGGCGGCCTGGTTGCTCGCAAACTATAAACGGGATGCGACGATCGCCGGTGCGGTCTCCTTCCACCTGCTGATGCAGATGGGCCTGGTCACGGGAGCCTGGCAGATGGCGCGGGCCGCTGATCGTGCGGCCGATAAATTGGCGAATGGAGGGCAGGATGAAGAATTTTATAGTGCAAAATTGGTGACAGCACGGTTTTACACTGAACAAATTCTGCCGCGGGCCAGTGCGCACGGAAGCGCGATTCGTTCCGGTGGGGAATCTACTATGGTTTTGGGCGAGGAGCAGTTCTAGCGGTCAAACCTCCGGCAGGGGAATCGGTTTGTTCCGGTGCCGCGCGAGCGCTTAAACATAGGTGGCCCCGATCGGGCCGAAAAACGCCAGCAAGGTCAGGTCCTCCTCAATGTCGAAAAATGAGTGCTCGGCGGTGGCCTGCACATACAGGATCGATCCCGGGCCAACCTCCTGTTCCTGCTCGGCAACCCTGAGCCGCGCTTTGCCCTCGATGACGAAATAGATTTCGTCCTCGAGGTGCGGGGCCTGCATATCCTTGGAGCCGGCCGGAAGGCGGTACACGCCTGAACTGAGGCCGGGCATTCGGAGATACTCGAGATAGCACGGTTCCTCGGAACCGATACGCTCGAGTAGTTCCGGCAGGTTAAATACCTGCCACGCACTGTCAGACATGGTTTTGTCCTGTTCTTGTTACTTTGGCAATCATCGTTGCTGGTCCGATCCGGTGCAAGTCGGCCAAGCTCGATCCCGCCGGCCGATGGTCAAGCTTAAGGAATCCACGCCAATCCGGGTTACCATTTCGCTAGTTAAAACAGCTTATGGAGAATAATCGAATGCGCTTCAGCACCAGGCAGATCCACGCAGGGGTGGAGCCGGACCCGCTTACGGGTTCCATCCTCACGCCAATTTACCAGACGACGACCTATGTGCAGGACTCCGTCGATGAGTATCTGGCGAAGGGCTACTCGTATTCGCGGTCGGCGAATCCAACGGTTCGCGCGCTCGAGCGAAAGCTGACGAACCTGGAAGGTGGCAATGACTGCAGCTGTTTTGCAACGGGCATGGCCGCTATTAATGCCGTGTTGTTAGCCTTCCTGAATGCCGGGGAGCATGCAGTCGTTTCCGATGTCGCCTACGGGGGAACCTATCGACTGTGCACGCAGGTGTTTACGCGTTTCGGCGTGGAATTCACCTTTGCTGATACGTCTGACCCCGCCGCGGTGCGAAGCAGCATCAGGGCGAATACACGCTTGATCCTGACCGAGACTCCCGCTAATCCGACGCTGAAGCTGACAGACATTGCCGCAATTTCTGCAATTGCCAAGGAGCACAATATTCCGCACGCGGTGGACAATACCTTTCTGACACCCTATTTTCAGCGGCCGTTGGAGCTCGGAGCGGATCTGGTCGTTCACAGCACGACCAAGTATTTCGATGGCCATAACGCTACGGTCGGGGGAGCGGTGGTTAGCCGGACGGCCGAATTGGATGAGGCCACGCGATTCATACAGAATTCAACCGGAACGATCATGGCACCCCAGGTCGCCTGGCTTACCCTGCAGGGCTGTAAAACCCTGTCAGTGCGCATGGAGAAACAATCGGCCAACGCCGCAGCGATCGCCGAATTCCTCGAGGGGCACCCGAAGGTC
>JAUWKW010000274.1 GCA_030614035.1 Chromatiales bacterium
CAACTGTATGCCATGGAAAAGGATCTGCCGCCGATCGACGTGATGTTCCTGTACCGGGTTATCGAGGTGACGGGAGACATCGCGGACATGGCGGAACGAATTGGCCGCCGTCTTGAAGTGATGATCGCGCACTAAGGCGCCACCATGGATCCTATGTACATCTACATAGGCCTCGCGGCCGTGTTCGGTCTGTTCATGGCCTGGGGCATAGGCGCCAACGACGTCGCCAACGCGATGGCGACTTCTATCGGTTCCGGAGCCCTGACGATCAAACAGGCGCTGCTGGTTGCCGCGGTGTTTGAGTTTGCAGGCGCCGTACTGGCAGGCGGTGCGGTAACGTCGACGATTCGCAAAGGCATGATCGATACGGCCTCCCTTGTCGATCAACCCGATACTTTGATATTCGGCATGCTGGCGGCTTTGCTGGCCGCCGGTGTTTGGTTGCTGGTTGCCTCGCGCAAAGGCTGGCCGGTATCGACGACCCATTCGATTGTTGGCGCAATAGTCGGGTTTGCGGTCGTCGGGGTCGGCGCCGATGCCGTCCAATGGGTGAAGGTCGGCACAATCGTGGCCAGTTGGGTGGCTTCGCCTTTAATCGCAGGAATCATTGCGTATCTCACGTTCACATCGATCAAGTGGCTGATTTTGACTCAGCGCGATCCGTTGGCACGTGCCCGCCAGTACGCACCGATGTATATATTCATTGCGGTTTTCTTGATTGTCCTGGTGACCCTGTTCAAAGGCCTCAAACACGTGGGCCTGGAACTCGATACCGCCAGCTGCTACGCGGTTGCTTTTTGTTTTGCGCTGTTGGTCGCAATTGTCGGTCGGTGGTTTATCGCCCGCATTAAGATCGATGAAACGGCCAACCGGCGGTTTCATTTCGATACGGTCGAAAAGGTATTTGCCGTGCTGATGGTCATAACGGCTTGCAGTATGGCTTTCGCGCACGGGTCCAACGACGTCGCCAATGCCATTGGCCCGGTGGCGGCCGTGATCAGCATTGCCCAGGAAGGTGTCGTCGGCCAGCAATCGGCCGTATCGATCTGGATCCTGATTCTCGGCGGTCTTGGCATCGTTGCCGGGCTCGCGACTTATGGCCGCAAGGGCATCGCGACCGTCGGCAGTCACATCACGCAACTGACACCCAGGCGTGGATTTCGGCAGAGGTCGCTGCTGCGTTCACAATCGTATTTGCGTCGGGCACCGGCATTCCGGTCTCGACCACCCACACGCTGGTCGGGGCTGTGCTCGGCGTTGGAATGGCCAAAGGCATCAGCGCGATCAACCTCGGCATCGTCGGCCGAATTTTCCTGTCCTGGGTCATCACGATTCCGGCCGGCGCGATACTGGCGATTGTTTTCTTCTATATCCTCCGAGCTGTTCTCGGATAAGCCACGGGCAACGCAGTCGCCGCCGGGTCGGCGGCCAATCGGTATGGCGCCGCAGCGGATGTGCGGCATACGGTGGCTCAGGTGGCGAATGCCGCTGACGTCACACCTGTAATCAGGAACTGACGCAGCGGCATCACCTAAGCGGTCGAGGGCGCTTGATTAAGCGCCCTGATGATTACTCGGCCGTAATCCAGTCTCCGCCCTGGAAGCCGCAACCAATCTCCAGTCCTGACGGGTCGCCTTCGTAATAGCGAAGCTGGGAATCGCCAAGGTCACAGGTACCGATCAGGCTTTCGGTTGGGCACATGCCGTCACTGTGGGCCGCATCGCGGTTATCGTCGGTTGTGCCGATCTCGTCACAGGCGGCCGCTGTCGCCGGTTCCGTACAGGCTTGGTATGGGCCGGCAAACATATTCTCCATGACGTATTGGCAAGCCCCGCCGGATTCGTGTGATCCGGCACTTGCGCCCGTGTAGCCGCCGCCGAGCAACAGCGCTGCGGCTGCACTAAGAAAGTGGATTACTTTCATTGTTCTAATTCTCCCCAAAGAGTATTTCGTAATTATTGGCGCCTGCATCATAACACATCGGCGGCCGTTCTGAGGCACCATAAGGGTGGACACGCACCGCGCTCACTCCGCGGTCACCGTCCAAAACGCTGCCTATACGACGGTTCCGCGTGTCTGCTGCATCGACTCGATACACTTGACCGCACCGAAGGCCGATCGCGGCATTGTGCTAGAGCTCTGACGGCGGTGGTTCGCCCTCCGACTCGACCACGACTGGTGCAGGCTGAGCTTCCATCGCGAAGGTTTCGAAACTGGTCATATTGGGCTCCGTCCAGGCCTCGGGTGCATGCATATGCTGCGGGAAGTTTCGTTCGGTATATGCCCGAATATTCTGCGGCAGCTCGTCAGTACTGTTCAACATGACGACCGTCGTGATATAGAACAGCCGGCCCGGCGTTTCGCCCATCAGCATCCATGGAATCCACGGCGCTTCTTTGGTCCATGCGCCCGTTGCTGGTGCCTTCATCAGATTCGGATCGTTTAGCGCCGACAGCGACGTGTGTATCTGAAAACTCTCTGTCGTCTTGTACCAGTCGCCTCCGTATTCCCGCGGCCACTGTTCTTTGGTCAGCGGTGACGGCCAGCGTGGGTGTACGTTGAAGGATACGATCGCTTTGTCGCCGATGATGATCCACGGAAGTATGAAAGGAAACTCCAGCGTCTCGCTGGCGCCTTCTTCGCCGAAGGTCTGTTTGAAAATTGGCGCGTAGTGCGAATTGACCGGATCGTTATGGACCGGG
>JAUWKW010000190.1 GCA_030614035.1 Chromatiales bacterium
GTCGCGATCAAGTTTGTCGAAAAACTCGGCGTGGCCGACAGCGAGGACATTGCATCCACCTTGCGTAGCATGACGACGGAAGAATTGCTGGCGGGCATGGGCGAGCGCGACCGGTTCACGCCGGTCGTTGAGGGCAACATCATTCCCGATCAACTCGGTTTTCTGTACGCCGAGGGCAAGCAGCACAAGGTGCCGTACATGAACGGTGGCGTTAGCTGGGAGGCGAGCCTCGGGCGGTCAATTGGCGGCGGTTTTTCGCCGGAATTCGCGGCCAAGCTCGTCCCGCCAGTCGACCAGGCGCGCCTGTACCCGGGGCTGAGTGGGGAGGCGCTGGAAGACCGGATATTCGGCGACCTCATCATCATGAGCGGGTCAAGACATATCGCCAACAGCATGTCCGCGATTGGCGCTCCGGTCTACAGCTTTTACTTCACTTACGTTCCCGAAGCTCGGCGTGGCAAACAGCCGGGCGTTGCACATGCCGATGACATTGCGTTCGTCATGCGCACGCTGGAGACCGAAAGAGATCTCATGGGGGCCATCACCGACCGTGATCAGGAAGTCGCGGCTTTGATCAGTGCGTACTGGGTTCAGTTCGCCAAGACCGGCAATCCCAACGGGACAGGCCGGCCAGAGTGGCCTGAATATGATCCGGAAACGGCCAGGGTTCTGGAAATCGGCGACGAGGTCATCGTGCACGAGGATTTTCTGGCCGAGCGCATGGATTATCACCTGAAGCGCGCTTGGGACCTGCTCGAACGAAGCCGCTAAGTTGCCTGCGGCTAACGATCTGCGTCGGAATCCGGGATTTTCAGCAGTTCCAGCGCCGCGACGGTCATCGCTTCGACGCCGACAGTAATTGAAGGTTCCGGTTCGATTTTGAACAACGGCGAATGGTGAGACGGCGCGTTCTCGACCTGATCTTCGGGTGTGCCGCCAACAGCGAAATAGACGCCCTTGACGCCTAGCTCCGGTTCGACGAGATAGGCGAAATCCTCGGCACCCATTCCTTCGCGGCGTGGTTCCACAACGGTCTGATCGCCAAAATGCTCGACGAATGTAGATTTGATTCGGCGTGCTGTGGCCTCATCATTTAATGTCGGTGGCGTTGTCTCGGTTTTCGAGCGCGTCACTTCCGGCAGCCGGTCCTCCGGAACGCCGAGCGAAAGGGCAACGCCCTCGGCCACGCGGTCGATGCTATCCAGCAACAATTTGCGCGTTTCGAAACTGTCCGCGCGCACCGTCAACTGCATCTCGACGCGTTCGCCAATGATGTTGTGTTTGGTGCCGCCGTGAATCGCGCCGACCGTAATGACGCCGGGTTCCAATGGGTTGATCGTGCGGCTGACGATCGATTGCAGGGTCACGACGATCTGCGCGGCGACCAATACCGGGTCCACACCTTTTTGCGGGTAAGCACCATGCGAGCCGACCCCGAAAACAACGATGTCGACGCTGTCGGCGCTGGCACCGACGACGGTCAACGGAAGCGCAATTTTCCCGGACGGATACCGCGCAGCGACGTGAAAAGCCAGCGCGTAATCGGGCTTCGGAAATCGCTCGTACAGCCCGTCCGCCAGCATTCCCCGGGCTCCGGAAGCCCGTTCTTCCGCAGGCTGAACGATCAGCACCAGCGTGCCGGACCACTGGTCGGTGAGTGCTTTCAGCTGTCGCGCGGCGCCGACCAGGGCGGTGATATGCACGTCATGGCCACAGGCGTGCATGACCGGATGTTCTTCGCCGGTGATGTCAACCTGGCGGGCGGTGGACGCGTAGGGTAGGCCGGATTTTTCCTCGACCGGCAGGCCATCCATATCGGCGCGCAACAACACGGTCGGACCGTCGCCATTGGCCAGGACCGCGACTACGCCCGTGCCACCAACTCCCTCCGTCACGTCATATCCCAATGCGCGCAATTCACTCGCCATCCGATTCGCAGTCGCAGACTCGAGGAAAGACAGCTCCGGATTCTGATGAAAGTGGATGAAAAGATCCTCGAGCGTCGCGTCGTAGTCGGCTGCGATGGCGTCGCCAAGCGTATCGGCCGTTGCCGTCGTCGCCAGAGCGATCGTCAATAGCAGCCCGCAAGCGCATTGTCCCCAGGACGCTATGTCTGTCAGCTTGTCTCGCCGTCCGGTCATGGATTTGCACATACCGGCGGCAGTGATCGGACGACGGTCATCAGTTCATCGAACTTGGCGAGTTCAGTATCCGGTGGTGCCGGACCCCGGCCGGACATGACCACGCCGAAGATTGACGGGCCGGAACCGTCGTAGAAGAACACCGCGCGGGTGACACGGCCGTCTCCACGCGGCAGGGCATAGGCGTAGATCGACGTATACAGATCGGGCCGCAAATGGCCGCTTAGCGCGTGGTCGTGGCCGAGGTTGTAAAACTGATTTTCGGTCGAGCGTTCGCCCGATGGAATCGCGCTGAACACCTCGAACACATCCGCGCCCTTGGTGATAACCGTCATCGGCTTCTCCCAGGTCGTTATCACCTTCCACACCTCGGCGAAATCCTCACCGCCGGTTCCGGCCGCGTGTTCGGCCGGTATTGCGCTGGCAATCAGCTCTTCGGGCATTCGTATTTGCCGAGCTGCCCTGACCGGCGCGGTGCCGGGGTTATCAGCATAGAAATCCCGAATTTGTTGCGCCTGTTCGGCCGATGCGCACATCGGGTCCGCCGCACTGCTGCCGCCTGCCCACACTGCTGCGAGCACAAACGCAGTTGTTTTTATAATGTGCTTGTTCATGATGTCGCCCCCCACAGCCCCAACACACGTGGTGACATACCAGGGCTCGTTTTGAAATCGTTGCTTGTCCAGCAGTATACGGCGATCGACCGGGCCGTTTTTATAGCGTTTGTCTGGACATGGACGCGCGGCAGCATTGTCGCCGATGGTCATACACCACTGCCGGGCGTATATTTATTTCTTTAATTTGAAGCAAACCGGCCCAGACTCCGTGACTCTGATATTGCCAGCCCGAAGACCGCCGCTCGTTTTCGTTGCCCTGCTTTGGCTTATGCCCGGGTGGGCCAGCGAAACGAACCCGTCGGCAGCTGATGCTCCAATGCTCCCTCGTGCCGTTGCCGTTGCCAGCGAATCTGGCTTGATGCTGGCGGAGGAGGGTTATCTGACCTCGACCGGATTCTTTATCAAATACCGCGTTGGCGAAGAGGTCCGATACTCCGGCGGGACTTGGCGCAGATTGACCGTGCTGATCGACACACCGGATCAGGAGGGCGACGAATACACGATTCCGTCGATATTGCCACTCGAATATCACCAGGCCGAAGTCTGGGATGAATTGCCGGCAGATGCACGTCCCGTGCGAATTTTCGGTGTCGAGCGTTGGCGCGAGCTGCGCGACCGACTGCTCGTGTCGGTTCTGCCGATCGAGGAACAGGCCGGCATCGTTCTGAGCTTCGACAACGACGACTATTTTCTGTTCTACGATGAGCACGGCACATTTAGCGCCACTGAGCTTCACGATAAGCCGGCCGATTACCGAATTGTCGATACGCTAAATTTCAACGAATTCTTTCAGCGGGCACGGCCTATACTCGAGAGCTACCTCGCCAAGAACGGCATCACCGAACGCGAATTTGTTTTCAATACCGGCGATACCGGGGCGTATTCCCTGCCGTTTGTTTACGGGAACATGGACAAACGCATTGCGATATTTGGCCGGTTTGTTCCGCGGTCGATGCTGGGGCGTTCGAGTGGAAAGGTAAACGACACAGTCCAGACCGCGGGCCACGTCGGCCGGAGTCATCTCAGTGGAATTGTCCTGAGGCCGGTATCGTCGTTACACCGGTTGTTTTTCGCTGTTACCCATACGGCTTTTGATACGGTCCGGCCGGACTGGATGCTGACGATCAGTAATCAGCCGCTCCCTGCTTT
>JAUWKW010000224.1 GCA_030614035.1 Chromatiales bacterium
TGGCGAGCGCACCGATCGGACAGCCAGCATCGCACCAACCGTCCCATATGCAAACAGATCGACCATTATAGTTGCTCGTGGTCACCGCAAGTGGCAAAGGCGCAGTGTTCATGCCCTGTTTTTCAAAACCGCGCGCAATGATCTGACCCTGAGCGAAAAGCGGCACCGGGCGCATGGGATATGGCTCGCCTGGTGGGCGCCATATTTCCTGCTCAGCGTCGCCTGCGATACCAGACTCACGCTGCACCTGATCATAATAGGGTCGCAGATCGCTGTAGGTAATCGGCCAGTCCAGCGCCCGGTCGTACTTGGTCCGTACCTGAAAATCTTCGCTGTGTAGCCTGGGCCAGACCGCGTAGTGGTGCATCGCGCTGCCACCGACTCCGTACCCCGCGTTGAAGGCGTGTCCTATCGGGTTCTCGCCCTCCTCAATGACCGGTGCGCCACTCCACTTGAGACGGCGCGCCCAGATCGCCGAGCTGATCAGGCTCTGATTGTCCCGATCGGGGCCGGCCTCCAGAATCACGACCTTTTTGCCGCCCACTGCAAGCTTCGCTGCGATCGCACTACCGGCCGCCCCCGAACCGACAACAACAGCATCGACTTTTTCTGCAGGCAGGCTCATTCGCCCCACCGACTTGGCGGCTCGATGTGCGCCATATACGGAATGCCAAGACTTTCAACGCCCTGCTTGGTTCCGTATACCACGTCTATCGCATCATTTCGTATGACGAAAAAGAAGAATGGCGCGGGCGGCCCGGTCCAGCCATCCGGATTAGCCTGCGCAATCTGACCGACCAACGCAGTGCGTTGCTCAGTGTTCAGGTCAGCATAATTTGCTCCATGCTGATCATTTGCGAGCGTGTTCAGGGCCGCGAGGCCAGCGGAATAAAATGGTGAGAACGGAGGACTCACGCCCAGATACTTGATCATGAGCAATTGGTTTTGCGGTGAAGCATTGAGCTGATGATCGATGAAATGAGCAATGCCCGCGGCAGCGCTGCCAGGAAGCAATGTCTCGCCGAATGCTTCAAGGGTCCGGACTTCGTCCGGATTCAGGACATGAAACGGTATCTTCTGTTGCCGTGCCTGCTCCGGCGTCAGCTCTACCTCACAGCCAGCAACACAGTAACTCAGCAAGCCAATGCCTGTATTGCGAATAAATGTACGTCGTGATTGCGGCACCTTAAATCAACAATCGTCCATTTTGAGTGGAAAACCGGCCTGCCACTATACGGTGACAGACCGGTTGTCGATTAGCGCGGTCCACGTCCGTGACGGGCCATGTAATTGATGTCCTCCGGATCCGTGCCCGACATCTCGAATGCTACTGCTACATACAGCGCCGTCTAGTACGAGTACCTCAGTTGCACGACGGCCTGGGTTGGTGGCCGGAAAGAGATCTCGTTACAGCCGCACAGCGTGGCCAGATCGAAACCATGGATACCCGCATGCTCATCGGTGATATTACGGACGGCCAGGCTGATGTCCCAACGCTCTTCCCCATCGGTCCAACCCAATACCGCGTTGACCAGGGTATAGCTGTCAAATTGATCCGCGTCGAAATTGCGGAGGTTGTAAAAGAACGAATCCGAGTAATTAACATCGGCCTGTATGCTCATCATACCGCCGAAAGCCGACCACCCGTAACGGATAAGTCCAGCCGCCTGGAATTCCGGGGCGTACACCGGCTTGACGTCCCGACAGATAACCGGGCTGGCCGGAGTACAAACTGGCCCCTCACCCCCCGCGGGTAGACCGGGTACCGCGGATCGAAACGGTACGTTCTCGACCTCGGCGTCGAACCAGCCGAGGCTCAGCATGATATCGAGGTTGTCGATCGGGGTGGTCTGCAACTCCAGTTCGGCGCCGACGGTATTGGCATCGGCGTTGATGACGACGCCGGCTACACCGGTGAATATGAAAGCCTGGTAATCCGAATAATCGTAGACGAAGAATGTACCGTTAAAGCGCGTCCTGCCATCGCCCCAGGTCGATTTGAAGCCGACTTCGATGCTCTGCAGGACCTCCTCGTCGTACGGAAGATCAACCGGATTTACTGGCAATCCACCGGCCAAGGGCGCGTTGAAGCTGCCGGCCTTGACGCCGCGGTTCAGGCCCGCATACACCAGCCAGTCTTCGTTCGGCCGCCAGTCCACCTGCAGCTTGCCGGCCCACAGCGTATCGCTGCTGCTGGCGTCGAACGGCGCCGGGGCGAAAGTCGGGGCGGGGAAGGTAGGCCCAATAAGTAACGGTGCTCCCTGATGGATCGTCCGGGGATTGGTGTTGCCGAAGTACAGATTCTGTTCGAGGTGATGTTCTTTCTCTTCCTGAATCACGCGGCCGCCGGCGATCAGCGTCCATTGATCGGCAAACTGCCAGTCGACCTGGCCGAACAGCGAGTAGGAATCGGTCTCATGCTGGGCATCCACGCCAACTTCCATCGGCGCCCCGGCGATGCTGTTAGCCGGAAACCTCAGTCCATTGTCCGAGTCGGCGTCGATGTTCAGGTAATAGAAACCGGCGACCCAGGTCGTATTGTCCGTCGTGCCGTTGAGCCGGAATTCCTGCGTCAGGTTGTCGGCATCGACACCGGCATAGTTGACCGCCTGATTGACCGGCGCCGAGTCAACGTCGAGATTCAGCAGCTTTTCGTAATCCTTGAAATCGGTAATCGATGTCAGCGTTATGCTGTCAGAAAGGTCCCACTCGATGCGCAATGCCAGGCCAAAGGTCTCAGTGCCACCCACATCCTCGAACGTGAAGTCGCTGGAGAAGGTCCAGTCTTCGCCGTCCGGGTCCAGGTAGCCAAAGAAATCACCGCCCGGAGTTACGGCAAACTGATTGTTGAGTCTGATTTGGTCGGTGCCAAAGCCGCGGAGGGCATCCGGCGCGCCGTCATTATTCGCATCCGCCCCGCAATCCTCGCCGTTGTCGACGCCGCCCGGGGCGCAGATGCTGAGCCGGCTTTCGTTCGGTGCGACATCAATTACGTTGAGCAATTCGCCCTGCGAAAGCATGCCTCCAAAGTCCCCCACCGCAAGGTCGGGAGGCGTGGTATCGAGGCCGGCGAAGGTACCATCGTAAACGGCGATCGTCGGCTTGGACTGATACGGGCTACTGCCCATATCGGTATTTTCCCAGTTGCCGGTCACCGTGAAGCGCAGCGTATCCCGGGGGTTGAATTGCAAGATGCCGCGCAGCGCGGTGGTCTCGCTATCGGCGAGGTCGGCACCGGCATCCGGGGCCGGGGCATTGGCCGAAAAACTGTTGTCACCGACGAAGGTGCCTGCCCCGAACCGTTCAGGCGAACCCGGGTCACCCGCAGGGTTATCCCGGTAAAG
>JAUWKW010000052.1 GCA_030614035.1 Chromatiales bacterium
CCGCAGTTCTGCGACTTTGGCTTCGATCCAGGCTTGGACCTCGTCGTTGACCTCGCGAGGCTCGCGGCCGGCCGGATCGACCGGAGGGCCGATGGCGAAACGAACTGTGCCGGTGCGCTTGAGCCAGCCCCGGCGTGGCCAGAAATCTCCGGCGTTGTGCGCGCAAGGAACGATCAGTTTTCCGGCCGCCTGTGCCAGGAGCACACCACTGACGCCGTAACGTCGCGTCTGGCCGGCTGGCATTCGCGTCCCTTCGGGAAATATGATGACCCAGCGGCCCTCGGCCAGCCGCTTTTTGCCGGCGCGGATGACCTGGTTAACCGCATTGCGTCCGGCTTTACGATTTACCGCAATCGACTGAGTCGCCGCCAGGCCCCCACCGAAAAACGGGACCAGCAACAGTTCCCGTTTCAGGACCCAAATTTGCGGGGGAAACAGCAGAATCTGCACGACGGTCTCATAAGCCGACGAATGCTTCATCAAAACGACGGCGCTCTCCGCTGGTAGATTCTCGCGGCCGACGACCGAAAACGATAGCCCGCACAAAAGGCGGCCCGTCCATATCACCAGTTTTGCCCAAACCACCACGACGCGGAACGCTGCCCGGTGTCCGAAAATTCTGGTTACCATTACGAGCGTACCGAACACGGCGGTGCTCAAAAACACGATGCACGTAAATATTGCAGATCGGATAACTGCCACGTCAGGAATTCCGACCGGTTAGCGCGTCAGCGACATCCGCCAGGCTGTCGAACACTTCCGGTCGCTGCCGGTCTGGAAACTGTTGCTCTGCCTGGCGACCATTGCCGGTCCGAACCAGTATCGGTCGTGCCGTCACCGCCATAGCCGCATCGATGTCACGCGCGGAATCCCCAACGGCTGGTACTCCCTCGAGTGTTGTACCGAATTTCTGTTCGATCTGACGCAGGAGCCCCGGCAGGGGTTTTCGACAATCGCAGCCGGCATCCGGCGCATGTGGACAAACGAAGACCGCGGCGATGTGACCGCCGGCCTGGTTAACCTGGCGCCGCATTTCGTCGTGAATCTGCTCCAGGGTTTGTTCGGTGAACAGACCACGGCCGACCCCCGATTGATTCGTTGCAACGACGACCGTAAATCCACTGGAGCACAGTTGCGCAATTGCATCGAGGCTGCCAGGCAGAGCGTGCCACTCGCCCGGCGATTTGATGAAGTCGGGCGAATCCGCGTTAATGACCCCGTCGCGATCCAGTACGACCAGCCTAGGGTGCTCGGCATCGACGCGAGTGTCACGGTCCTGGGTTTGCTGGGGCGTCATGTTTGCCTGTACGGTAATCGATGCTGGATCGTGTTGGTCGCAAGTAAGCGCTGTCAGTCAGGACGGTATGCAAGACAAGTCGGCCACGTCCAGGAACAACTCGCGCAGGCGAGTTAACTGCGCCAGGCGATTATTACGTTGGGCTTCGTCTTCGGCCATAACCATGACACTATCGAAAAAAGCATCGATAGGTTCCCGCAGTGCCGCGAGATTGTGTAGCACACTCGTGTAATTTCGCTCCTCGAGATCAGCCTGGTGCCGCGGCAACACCGCGTTAACGGCGTCGCTGAGCGCACGTTCTTCATCGGCTTGGAACAGCGACGGATCGACGCCGTCCGCCGTCGCGTCGGCACTCCTGAGGATGTTGGCGATACGTTTGTTTGCTATGGCGAGGCTCTCCGATTCGTCGAGTTCAAGAAAACTTCGCACCGCATCCAGACGCTGGTGAAAATCTAACGGCGATCCTGGTGCCCGCGCGCGAACCGATTCAAACATCTCGACACTAACATCACCCGGCTCCAGTCCAGGCGCGATACCATCGAGATAATAGGCGCGCATGCGTTCGACGATGAACGCAAACAGTTCGTCGACGAGTTCGCCGCGATCAATTTTTTTCAGCGGCTGCAGATCAACGGCCTCGCCAAGCATCGTGGGCAGGTCGAGATCAATTTCCTTCTCAATCAGAATGCGGACCAGGCCCAAGGCGGTGCGCCGTAAAGCGAATGGATCCTTGTTCCTGGTGGGCCGCTTGCCCAGGGCAAAGACACCGGCCAGAGTATCGAGTCGGTCGGCCAGGCCGAGCGCCCATCCGACAGGTGTCTCCGGTAGTTGCCCACCCCCATGTCGCGGCAGATACTGTTCCTCCAGCGCGACGGCGACTTCCGGCGCTTCTCCATCGTTCAGGGCATAGTAATAGCCCATCCGGCCCTGCAGCGATGGGAATTCGTCGACCAGTTGGGTCAATAAATCGGTTTTTGCCAACGCAGCTGCGCGGCTCACGGCGTCCGGATCTGCGCCGAGTTTTGTTCCGATGCGTGCAGCCAGCGCCGCCACCCGTTCCGATTTCTCGTACAGGCTTCCCAGCCCACGTTGAAAAACGACGGCCTTGAGTTGCTCGCGGCGTTCGGCCAGCGTGTTCTTGCTGTCCTGGTCCCAAAAAAAGCCGGCGTCGGCAAGCCGCGACCGCACAACGCGTTCGTTTCCTTTGCGTACCTGCTCCGGTTCTTTGCTGTCGATATTGCTGATTGCAATGAACTCCGGAAGCAGTTCGCCAGCAGCATCGCGAACTGGGAAGTAACGCTGCTGGTCCTGCAGCGTTGCCGTTAGTACTTCGTCGGGTAAACGCAAAAACTCGGGGTCGAAGCTGCCACGCACTGCGACCGGCCATTCGACCAAGGCAGCCACTTCATTGACAACCGAGTTTTCAAGAACCGGTTTGCCATCGAGGTCGGCTACCGCTGCTTCGGCGGCTGCGCGAATACGTGTTGCTCGTTCGTTGAAATCGGCTATGACCATCCCCTTGCCGCTTAACTGCTTCGCGTAATCTGCCGGCCGCTTCAATTCGATTTCGCCGGGTGCGTGAAAGCGATGCCCGAGCGTGGTGCGCCCGGCCGTCAGCCCCAGAATTCTGGCGTCGAGTACTTGTTGGCCGAGCAACATAAGAACCCAGTGTGCCGGTCGAACAAAATCAACCGTTCGATCGCCCCAGCGCATCCTTTTCGGGATGGGCAAGTTTTTCAGCGTGGCCGCGACCAAGTCGGGTAGCACGTCTGCTGCAGCCTTGCCGGCGACTTCACCGCGGTAAACCAACCACGTGCCCTTGTCAGTTTCCAGAGTCTCTAGTTCGGCCGGGGTGACGCCACAACTTTCGGCAAACGCTTCGGCGGCCCGCGTCGGTTTTCCGTCATCGTCGAACGATTGCCGGATCGGCGGTCCGCGCCGCTCAACCCGTTTCGGCGCCTGTTGCAGCTGGAGTCCGGTTACAAGAACGGCCAGGCGCCGCGGGGTGGCAAATGATTGCAGGCCGTCAAAATTTAGCTCGGCCTTGCGGATCGCGCTTTCGAGCCCGTCAGCAAACGCTGCCTGGAGGTCTGGCAGCGCCCGGGGGGGCAATTCTTCGGTGCCGATCTCGACAAGAAAGTCCGCGCTGGCGGGTGAAGCTGCCATGCTCTCGATCTCTCCGGCTCAAGCGGCGGTAGCGTCGTCGCCTAGCAGCGGAAAATCGAGCGCGGCCCGGCTGTCGTAGTAAGACTGGGCAACCGCACGGGCGAGGTCCCGGACACGCAGGATGTAGCGCTGCCTTTCGGAAACCGAAATAGCCTTGCGGGCGTCGAGCAGGTTGAACGTGTGCGAGGCCTCTAGCATTTGTTCGTACGCGGGTAGCGTTAGTCCCTGGGGAATCAGTTGCTGCGACAGCCGTTCGGCGTCGTCAAAGCGCCCAAACAGCACGTCAATGTCGGCTTCGTCGAAATTGTAGCGGGACATTTCGACTTCATTCTGGTGATAGACGTCACCGTAGGTAATCGTCCCCAACGGTCCGTCCGTCCAGGTGAGGTCAAAAATGCTTTCAACGCTTTGCAGGTACATCGCGATCCGTTCCAGCCCGTAGGTAATTTCACCGGTTACCGGCCTGCAGTCCAGTCCACCGACCTGCTGAAAATAAGTGAACTGGCTGATCTCCATGCCGTTTAGCCAAACCTCCCACCCCAGGCCCCACGCACCCAGCGTCGGTGATTCCCAATTGTCCTCTACAAATCGAATATCGTGGACCAGCGGGTCGATCGATAGCGCCCGCAGCGAATCGAGATACAGATCCTGAATGTCGTCCGGTGATGGCTTGATGACGACCTGAAGCTGGTAATAATGCTGCAGCCGGAACGGATTCTCGCCATAACGGCCGTCGGTAGGACGCCGACTGGGTTGCACGTAGGCCGCGCTCCAAGGTTCCGGGCCAATGGCGCGCAGAAACGTGGCGGGATGAAAGGTCCCGGCGCCCATCGGCATATCATAAGGCTGCAGGATTACGCAGCCCCGATCAGCCCAGTAGTGCTGAAGCGAAAGGATCAGGTCTTGAAAGGTCACGCGTGTATTCCGTGGCTGCCGGCTCTTTGCCGACGATAACGGCGGCGCAAGTATAGCGCCTTTTTTACAAAACACCGCGCTCGCCCGCCGGCGGGGCGCGTCTTCATGACACGCCGGCACTAATAACGTGCACAAGCTCGGTCGATTGCTCTAAAATGGTGCGCAGCGATTGGCGGCAACAGCTAAAGATCGTAAAAAAGTCAACCAGTTATAAAGAGCTTCGGGCTGGCACGGATCGTGCAGCATAACGGGGCCGGCGCGCCGTAAGCTGGGAGGAGTGCGGCGAGTTGCTTAAAGCGGCGCAAGCCACCCGGAAAAGACCTCGATTCAAGGCGATCGGCGTCGTCGAGGATTTCGTCTGTCGGTCAGGCCATCGTTGGCCATGGCCGGGGCGTTCGGGGCCGGTCTTTGGTCCGGCATGAACACAACCTGATCTCTGGAGGAGAAGTGATGACACCCGCTGAAACACTCAGCCTGCTAAAGGAAAAAGACGTCAAATTTGTCGATCTACGATTCACCGATACGAGGGGCAAGGAACAACATGTCACTTTGCCCAGCCATGCTATTGACGAGGGATTCTTCGAGGATGGCAAAATGTTCGATGGCTCATCGATCGCTGGTTGGAAGAGCATCAACGAATCCGACATGATCCTGATGCCGGACGCGGCAACCGCGATCATGGATGTGTTCACCGAGGAGTCGACGCTGAACCTGCGCTGCGACGTATACGAACCGGCGACGATGCAGGGATATGAGCGGTGTCCGCGGGTGGCCGCGCGCCGCGCCGAAGAATACCTGAAGTCAACCGGCATAGCGGATACCGCATATTTTGGGCCGGAGAATGAATTTTTTATCTTTGACGACGTACGCTACAGCAACCAGATGCAGGGCGCGTTTTATGCCGTGGATTCCGTAGAGGCTCACTGGAATGCCGGCGTACAAACGGAAGACGGCAATATTGGTCATCGTCCAGGCGTAAAGGGCGGCTACTTCCCGGTGCCGCCGGTTGATTCACAGCACGACATCCGTTCGGCCACCTGCCTGGCGCTTGAGGAAATGGGGCTGGTCGTGGAAGTGCATCACCACGAGGTAGCAACGGCCGGTCAGGGCGAAATCGGCGTCAAGTTCGATTCGTTGGTCAACAAAGCCGATCAGGTGCAGATACTGAAGTATGTGCTTATGAACGTGGCTCACAGCTATGGCAAGACGGCAACGTTCATGCCCAAACCGCTGGTTGAAGATAACGGCAATGGGGCACATGTGCACCAGTCCCTGGCCAAGGGTGGCGACAACATTTTTACCGGCGACGGTTATGGAGGATTGTCCGAGACGGCCTTGTACTACATCGGCGGCATCCTCAAGCACGCCAAAGCGATCAATGCGTTCACCAACGCGGCCACCAACAGCTACAAGCGCCTGGTGCCGGGTTTCGAGGCACCGACGCTTTTGGCCTACTCAGCCAAAAACCGGTCGGCAGCGGTGCGCATTCCGTTTGTCGCCAATCCACAGGCTCGCCGTGTCGAAGTCCGTTTCCCGGACAGCAGCGGGAACCCGTATTTTGCGTTTGCGGCAATGCTGATGGCTGGCCTCGATGGCATACAGAACAAAATCGATCCCGGTGCGCCGATGGATAAGGATATGTATGACCTGCCGGCCGAAGAGGAAGCCAAATTGGATACGGTGTGCTTCTCTCTCGAGCAGGCTATCGATGTGATGAGCGCCGACCGTGAGTTTCTGCTGGCCGGCGACGTATTCAGTAATGATTTAATCGATGGTTATGTTGAACTGAAGATGGAAGAGATCACGCGCTTGCGCATGTCCACCCATCCGGTCGAGTTCGACATGTATTACAGCCTGTAAGCGGTTTAGTTCAAGGCGAGCCGGCCCACGGAACGAAGTTCACAGTTTTCGCAGGCTAGACTGGCCGGTCAGTTCGGGGCGCGCTATGCTGTGGGGATGCGAACGCTTGCATTTTTAATCGGCATCATTCTGGTGGCACCCCTGTTGGCGCAGGAGGTGTATCGCTGGGTAGATGATGACGGCCACGTACATTACTCGGATCGCCCGAACGAGGATGCCGAAACCGTCGTGCTCCCGAAAGCACAGACTTTTTCGGCGCCGCTGGTCGCGAGAAGTCCGGCACAGCCCGATGTAGGCGAGTCGTTTAAATACGACAAAATCTCCATCGTAAGTCCGGACGCAGAGGAAACTATTTGGAACACCGCGAATCAAGTCGACGTTTCCCTCGCTCTGAGCCCACGACTCCGGAGGGGGGACAAGATAATGTGGTACTTG
Source organism: Chromatiales bacterium (assembly GCA_030614035.1). GTDB lineage: Bacteria > Pseudomonadota > Gammaproteobacteria > Steroidobacterales > JAPUGB01. The sequence goes on from JAUWKW010000052.1 coordinate 6,674, forward strand.
GACGGCCAACTGCAGAGCAACGTGTCGACGAGGTCAACCAGCGCGACTTTGTCGGAAATTTGGAGAGGCACGCATCAATTAGTGGCGGAGGTTCAGGATATCAACAGCAACAGCCTGAACAAGAGCTCCCCGGTGACGTTCGAGTACAGGATGACATCAGCACTGAGCCCGCTAAACAACGCGGCAAATCCACCCCCGGTCGTTGGACCGGTGGGCCGCCCCTAAATTCATCCCAAACCGAGATTCGCGCCGCCGAAATCCTCGACGGCCTGACGACCGGTGTCGTTCTGGTTTCCGCCGACGGCACTGTGCAGCGACTCAATGCCTCTGCGGAAACCGTACTTGGTATCAGCGCAGCGCTGGCCGCCGGAAAATCGTTCCATACCCTATTTCCAGCCTTCGCCGGTTTCAAGGAGTTGTTGCAGCGAGCGCTTACCAATCGGCGAAGTTTCGGTCAGGAACTCAGCATGCCATCCCCGTTGCGCGACGGTACGATGCTGGACCTCGTGGTCCGCGTAACACCGCTGACAGATACAGACGCGCGCGACATGCTGGTGATTGAGTTGATCGATGCAACCCAGCGCCATCAGATCGACCGGGAAAACGCACTGATCGCCCAACACGACGTTAGCCGGCGCATGATTTCCCAACTGGCGCACGAAATTAGAAACCCGCTCGGCGGACTGCGCGGAGCGGCCCAGTTGCTTGAACGTGAACTCCCGGGGAAAGAGCTGCGCGAGTTTACGCGGATTATTATTGGGGAAGCGGATCGTCTGAACGCGTTGATGGACAGCCTGCTCGGTCCGGTGGGACAACTGTGCAAGGAAACCGTCAATCTGCACGAATTGCTCGAACACGTCGCTGTCCTGATCGAGACCGAGGTTGGCGGACGTTTTGTCGTGCAACGGGACTATGACCCGAGCCTCCCGACAATGCGGCTCGATAAAAACCGTTTGATTCAGGCTCTGTTAAACGTCGCGCGAAATGCGGTGCAGGCGACCGGCGCTGCCGGCGTGGTTCTGTTTCGCACCCGCGTGCTGACCAACGCGTTCGTCGGACAGGATCGGCATCGTTTGGTCGCGAGTATTGATATCGAGGATAACGGCCCAGGGATTCCGGACGAAATCGCCGACACGATTTTCTATCCGCTGGTCAGCGGCCGCGACGATGGCACCGGATTGGGATTGCATTTGGCGCAGGATCTGGTTAGTCGCCACAATGGGTTGATCGAATTCCAATCTGAACCGGGACGGACCGTGTTCATGGTTAGACTGCCGATCGACGCGGATCCGGATTCGCCTGCGGCGGCGACCGGGGGCGAAGAAAGTTGAGGCCGATGCAGACAGTGGAAAACACGGCGGCGAAAGTCTGGGTAGTCGACGACGACGCATCGGTGCGCTGGGTTCTCGAAAAGGCATTGCAACATGACGGTATGCAAGTTCGCGGGTTCGCCGAGGCGGGGGCGGTACAACTGGCGCTCCAGCGCGAACAACCGGACGTGTTGGTCACCGACATTCGCATGCCGGGCATTAGCGGTATCGAGCTGCTGCAATATCTGGAATCGCTC
>JAUWKW010000139.1 GCA_030614035.1 Chromatiales bacterium
CCCGCTGCCTGATCCGCAGCACGGTAGCGCTCCAGCAGTTCTTCGGCATCGGTCGGCACACTACCTTGGGGCTCCAGGTGGTTAAGCAGTTCAGCGGCGGCAGTGGTCACGGCTACCGAAGCGTAAAAGTTTTCGCGAGCAAAATTGGCGAATTTCATGAAGCGGAACGCGTTGAACCACCGAAAAACCCGCTTGCGAAAGTTGTCAGTCGATGAAACGTTACGACGTATCTCCTGCAGCCGCCGCTCGAAGTCATGTTGGGCAAGAAATTCACGCAATGCCGGCGACTGGGCGGTCGTGTCAACGTCCAGGCTGCCATCCGGCACGGTCACGATCGCCCGGCAAAATGCCTGCAAGTCGAGAAATACCTGTTCCGGGTAGGTCTGAAATCCTGTAGCAGAGTCGGCAGCCCGCGTCAGCGCCGGTCCCGTGCCGAACGGAACGCGGTCGGAGCTCCGGACCGCCGGATAAACGGTGGTGTTAACGATCGTGGCGTAGCTACCCAAGGCGGCCAATTTCTGAATGAAGTAAAAGTCTTCGCCACCCTGGCGCCGGTTCATGCCACCCTGGCGCGCGTAGGTTTCAGCGCGGACGGCCATTGCCGAACCGACGGTGTGGAACGCATAGGGAAATCCAGCCATCCGCATTCCGGCAACGTAATAGCGCAGATGCAATTCGTATTCGGCCACGGCACGGCGCAACGATGCATCGTCGGCCTGCTCCAATCGGTGCTCGAAGTAGATCGATGCGCCGGGACAGGCGGGGGCATCAGCGAAATGCTTAACGAGTGCCTGCAGGTAGTCCGGCCGAACCATGCAGTCGGCATCCAACGATGCCACAACACCATTGGCGCCCGGCGTTTTGGCAAACCGTGCCACCGCCTCGTCCATGCCGAGCTTGCGCGCCAGCCCAACGCCGGCGTGACGCGGCGGCAGCGACGGGTAATCGAGTGCCCGGTAGCGTATCGGGCCATCGGCGAAGTGCCGATTCCATGCCTCGACTTCGCTGCGGCTGTGCTCATTCGCCGCACGCACGTCGGCGGGAGCAGCTTCCGGACTGTTGATGACGACTATGACCTCAACCGCACAATCCGGCACCGCACACGCAGCCAGTGATTCCAGCGTCGCACCTACCGCCGGCTCGGCGAAACAGGGAATGACCACGGCGAGGCCGAGGTTTGCTGACGGTTCATCGGCAAGCTGTGCCGGGTACAATCGATGCCGGGACAGATAGCGTTTGATGGCAAGGCGGCGTTCTGTCGCCGGTTTATCGATAGCAATCGAATTCATTAACAATGACCTGAGGTCGGGATATGGCACGCAAGTCCGTCGAACTACTCACCGACACACCCGCTGAATGGGTCCACGCGGTATTGGCTGATTTTGACGCGTTTCTGGTCGACCATGCCAATTGTGAGCGCAAGGCTAGCGCGTTGGTCATGAGCCTGGTCGTCAAGTACCCGGACCGCGCACAAATCATTCCGGACTTGATCAAGCTGGCGCAGGAAGAGTTGCAACATTTCGGTGAAGCCTATCAATTCATGGAGCGGCGCGGGCTACGGCTTTACAGGGATTCACCGGATCCATACGTCAATGAACTGATCGCGCTGGCCCGGCACGGCCGCGATGAGCGGTTTATCGACCGAATGCTGATTTCGTCGTTGGTAGAAACCCGCGGTGCAGAGCGCTTCGGATTGATCGCCGAAGCGTTAGACGATTCCGAACTCAAGTCGTTTTATTCAAAACTTTGGAAGAGCGAGGTCAAACACGGGCACCAGTTTGTCCACTTGCTGCTGAAGGAGGTCGATGAGGATGCGGTCTATCCTCGTTTGCACGAACTTGCAGAGCTCGAAGCCGGCATCGTGGCCGGACTGGAGATTCGCCCCGCACTGCATTGAGCGTTCCCGAATCAGTAGACCCGGAAGCCGCCGTGACGGGCCCGGATGCTGCGGTCCATCCACCACCAACCGCCACCAAAGCCCGCGGCGATGGCGAACACAATGGCACCGAGTAACCACCCCAGGCTGAGCGTTATGCCCTGCTTGCTGACTTCGATCTCCAGCGCCTGATTGGTGATTCGCAGACGCTCCAACTCGCTGTGATTCGCCGACGTCAGCGCCGTTGCTTCGGAGGTTTGTTCTTCCAAATTTTTCAACCGCTGGCTCTGATCAGAAAGCTGCGACCGCAGCTTCTTGTTACCGTTTTCCAGAGCAATGTTCCGCTGCTCCAGACTTGCCAGCCGGGCGCGGGCCGGCTCTTCGCGGACGAGATACAGGCTCTTGGCCCAGCCGATCGAACCATCAACGGTTCGAAGCCGGGTATAGGGCCCGCTGGTCGCGAGTACTTCGACCTTGCTGCCGCTCGGCAGACTGCGAAACGGCGGATTGCTCAGATCCTCGGTATCGTGCAGGCCAAGTTGCAGGACGTCTGTAACGTAAAGGGTCTGTGCCATGGTGGGCTGGGCGAAACAAATGCCGGCAGTCAAAACAAGCAACCAGATTCCTGGCCGTTCAATGCGCCTGCTAATGTTCATATACCCACCTAACCAGCGCCGTCTCCGCTTCTTCGCCGGGCCCCTGATGCGCACCCTTCGAATTCTGCATACCTACGACGATAAATTTCCGGCCGCTGCGACTGTACACGTACCCGGCCATCGCGAAAACATCATCCAGCCGCCCGGTTTTCAAGTGCACGCGGCCACGCAAATCATCCTGGGTGAAACGTCGCCGCAGGGTTCCGTCTAGCCCGCCCAGGGCAAATGACGATATGAATTCCGCCTGGTATGGGCTGTCGCTGGCATCCAGCAATACGCGGCCAAGATCGCGTGCTGATATCCGGGTTTCCCGCGACAGCCCGGCACCATTTTCCACGTGCAGGTCAATCAACGCCAAGCCCCGGCTGGCCAGCACCAGGCCAATCGCCTCTCGCCCCTTCTCCACCGTGCCTGGCGGTCCGATTAGCTCAGCGCCGAGCGTCAGTAACAACTGTCGCGCCATGATGTTATTGCTGAACTTGTTGACCGACCGAATGACGTCGGCCAATGGCGGCGATGCAAAACTTACAAAAGGCTCGCGGTCCGCGGGTGCGGTTTGCGATCCGACGCCGCCGGTGATTTGTCCTCCGTTTGCCTCCCAAAGCGTTTTAAACACGCCGTAGGTGTAGGTCGCTGGCTGCAGGACAGAGCGCGACATGCTGTACTCGCGGCAATTTTCGGCAAGACTGCCACTGAAGATGACCGGGTTACGGCTGTCCATGTCGCCCACCGTTATCGCCACGCCGTTTTGATAACCACGGCAGCCACCACGTGCCAATTTCAGTCTATTGCTGATTTTCAGATTGGTCGGCATCGGGTCTGCCACAATCTGTACGTGACCGGTCGCAGCGTCGGGCGAAAAACTGAATCGGACCGACTGGAAATTGACCAGCAACGCGGAGGGGATCACGTTGTAAACGCGCAGTGGCTGACCATCGAAGCTGCCGGGCCGATCCGCCGTCAGTTCGAAGTAGCTGTCATCGATCAGCAGGTCCCCGTCCACGGAGCTGAGACCTCGATTTCGTAGTTCGCGCAGGAACAACCAGAACCGCTCGATGACGAAATAGGGATCGCCATAGCCCTTGATCAGCAAATCGCCATCGAGCGTTCCATCGGTGATTTCGCCATCGAGAAAGGCTTCGGTTTTCCAGGTGTATGCCGGGCCCAGCGATTCCAGGCCAACGAAGGTCGTCACGAGTTTGATCGTCGATGCCGGATTCCTCGGCACCGCTTCGTTAAATGCCAGCAGCGGCTCCGGCTGGCCGATTTCGTGCACGTAGGCGCTAAATTCCGCGGACGGAACTTTATAACCGGCAAGAATCCGCGCCACGGAACCGGGCAATGCCCCGGTGGTATCGGCAGCTGCAACTGACCCTAGCGGCCAAATCGCAAAGATCAGCAGGTAATGAACTGTGCGGTAGCTAAACATCCTTGTCCGGTGCCAGCGTATTTTCCAGATCCCGACCGTCTGATTGTGCCCAATCGAGGGTGGCGCCGTCCAGACACGGTCTTCAGGACTGAGAGGCCGCGTTTGGGCTGTCCCGCCGCCGCTCGATACCGAAAGCCCGCAAGCGGTCCGTCAGCGTGCTTGCCTTTAGGCCCAGCAGTTCTGCCGCCCCGCCACGTCCGGAAATGCGCCAGTCGGCATGTTCCAGCGCGGCCAGCATGTTGTCGCGCTGTTGCTTACGAATTTCTGCGTCGGTCAGAAAAACCCGGTCGAATGGCGTGTCCAGGGTTTGCTCCGATTCGTCGGATGGTTCGGCTGTTACCTCGGGCAGTGACAGATCCAGTCGCAGGGTTTCTCCCTGCGAAAGAATCACCGCCCGTTCGATGACGTTTTTCAGTTCGCGTATGTTTCCTGGCCAGTCATAGCGCCGGAGTCTATCGACCTGGCTACGTGTCAGGTTCGGGCAGGCGCGACCGAAATCGCGGCAAGCCTGCTCCAGAAAATGCAGGGCCAATTGGACCACATCGTCACGGCGCCTTCTGAGCGGCGGGACCTGTACGGGAAACACGCTCAGCCGATAATACAGGTCCTCGCGAAACTTCCCGGCTTCGACCAGCTGTTCCAGGTCCCGGTTGGTAGCGGCAATCACGCGCACGTCGACACGCCTGGTCACGTCGTCACCGACGCGCTCAAACTCTTTTTCCTGTAATACGCGCAACAGCTTGCCCTGAAGCTCCAGCGGAATTTCGCCGACTGCGTCGAGTAAAATCGTGCCGCCGGCGGCCAGTTGAAACCGGCCGACGCGATCGCGATAGGCGCCGGTAAACGCGCCTTTGACGTGACCAAAAAATTCACTCTCGAACAGTTCATGCGGAATCGACGCACAGTTCACCTTGACCAGCGCGGCATCGGCGCGCTGACT
>JAUWKW010000248.1 GCA_030614035.1 Chromatiales bacterium
CATCAAGCTTTTCGGCCCATCTGGCCAACGTCTGGATGGGCGGATCTGCCCGATTTGCCGAGTCGGCCGCCGAACCGAGGGGAGTCGCATCCGGAATGCGGGCAGGCTGCGGCACTGGCTGGCAATCGACGCCACCAGCCATTAATGTGCGGTACCAGACTCGATGGCGATGCGCCAACGGTGCAAAACCACCAGTCTAGGGGCTCAGAGGGGAGCAGCGACCATGACTGAATTCGATTTCTGGAAATTCCTGCATGTCCTGATGTTCGTAGGCTGGGTTGGCGCCGACATGGGCGTCTTCCTGTCCGCCAAAAAGGCGACGGATCCCAGCTTGCCGTTCGAAACTCGAATGCTGTTGCCGCACATCGCCCTGCGAATCGAACTGGTGCCGCGCACGATGTGGAAAGCTGCGTTGCCGCTCGGCGTCATGCTGTCGGTTGATATGGAACTGCTCGATCTCAGCACGGCCGGAGTTTGGGCCGTGTGGCTGTTCTCGCTAATCTGGTGGGGCTTCAGCATGAGCGGTGCGATCTATTACGATCGCCCGCTGGGCCACAGGCTTGCAAACATCGCAAATACAATTACCGGCGGTGTCGGGGTTGGATTGATCGTCATAGCGATCGCATCTTTCATGGGGAACGGCCCGTTTGACCCGGCGGCCACCTGGCTGATCTGGAAGGTCGGGCTCTACGGCTTGATTAACCTGACCTGCCTGGGCATCGTCATCTCGTTTGATCCGATGGCGACGGCTTTCGGACAGCTCGCGGTGGAAGGATCCACGCCGGAGATCGAAGGCCTGGTCATGCGGACCTTCAATATTTCGATCTGGCCGATCTGGACGACATACGCGCTGGTGGTTTTCGTCGCATTCGTTGCCACGACAAAATTCATCTAGACGCTTCCGACCCAGCGATCAAGGACTGCCGATAGTCTCTGCCGGTTGCTGCAGTTGTGCCGCAGCCGCTGCTTCGGCGTTTTCCACTTCAACCGAACCGGGTTGCACGATGCCGAGCCCGGCTTCGATGATCAGTCCGGCCCATATCGCCAGGAACATTGGCCGTGCCCGCCTCAGGCTGCCGGCCATCGACTCGTTAACTGCATCCGACGCTCCGGTGGATTCGAGTTCGCGCAGGCCGTCGGCAAAAGGCATCAACTGAATCCGCATGATCAGGCCAAAAAATACAATCGCGGCAAAGATCAGCAGTTTCCATGCCACCCACGGTGCCGATACGAGGCGGCCGGTACCAACTGAATAAGAGACGGAAACGATAATTGCCAGGATCAATCCCCAGCGGAACCAGAAATCGAGCCGGTTTACGGTCTCGCCTAGAGCCGTTCCCTCGCGGAAATAGCTGATCAGCACCATTGCCAGCCAGACCGGGCCGAGCAGCACGATTCCGACCATCTGCCAGGTCGGATGTTCGATGCCGACGACTTCAGTCAATATGCCGCCGATCGTCAGCATCAGGCTGATGCATATACGGGGCATCAGGTCGATCGTGTGGATCATTTTGCCTGCCGTGACCCGTTGCGAGTCCGTCAGGTCGGGCTGAACGGCCTTGTGGCTCCAGATAAACACGCCGATATCGGGCCCCAGCCAGAAGACGAACAGCAATTCATGCAAAACGAGGACGATTTCATAGCCGCTGACGATGTAATCGGTCTCGGTTGACGGCAATGCATAAAGTGGTGCGGCCAACGTCGATGCGATGATCAGCAGTAAGATTAAGCGCGTGCGCTGCATTCGTATCCCCCGGCAGTCCTGTCCTAGTTGATTGTTCGCGCGCTGTGGCGAAACGTCAGATCGATTGCTTGCCCGGCTGGGTTGCCAGCGGCGATGCGGATTGCCCGCCACTTGTCTGTGGCGCCTCGCCACCTCGCCGAATGATGCTTTGCCCGGGCGCTACGATTCGAATCCAAATTGCACACCCCAGCAAAAAGACCTGATAGATGCCAGCGGCGACGAACGGCGCGCTCGGGCCAATGGCATCATAGAGCCGACCGCCGCCAGCCGTGAAAATCAATATACCGATGGCGCCCCACATGCTACTCGCCGCGATGATGCTGCCGCGCGCTTTGACGGGCGCTTCCTGACCAATCAGGGTCAGCGATGTCTTCAGCATGAAGCTGGAGCCGAGCGCAATGACGATGAAAAACGGCAGCATCTCGAAGTCCAGCGGCGACGTAACGAAACCCATCGACAGATAGCCAACACTTGCAAAAATCAGCGCGATGATGGTTGCCGTAACCCGGTTGACCCGATCGATGAACCATCCGGCTCCCGGCGCCACCGCCATGCTGACGCCCTGCATAATTGCCAACATGATTCCGTACTGGGCCATCGACGCCGCTGGGCTCATGCCTCGGTTCCCACCCTCGTGGATAGCCCAGAGCGCCAGGAACATTCCCTTGATGACCAGATCCGAACGCGCGGCGAACGCCGACGCATAAGCCAGTGCGATTCGGGGGTTTTTGCCGTGCCGAAGCCCACTAACGAACAGAGCCATCGAACCGGAGCGATCACGCTTTTTAACCGGCGTGCCGGGCGCAAGACCGAATCGAGCCGCGACCGCCGCAACGATACACAAGCACGCGGCGAACAGGTACATCGCCTTGCCGCCCTCCACTGGATCGAAGCCGTAATTTTCGCCCATGAACAGGGGGATACGCATGATCACGGCGGCCACGAAGATGGTCCCGAATATGTTGAACATGCTCGTATAGGCGATCAATTTGCCGCGTGAGTTCTCGGCCGGGTAGTCGTTGCTGAGCGTTGCAATCGCGCCGGCCGCCGCCGCCATGCCGACGGCAAAAATCAGACGGTACATCAGCAGTTCGATCCAGTCGGTCGCGAATGTGGCCAGGCCGTAGCCTAAACCAATCCCCAGGATTCCGATTATGTAGACCGGTCGCCTGCCGATCCGGTCGGTCAGCACACCGAAAGGCACGAACAGCAGGATCGCGGTGAGCTCGGTCCACATCGATATATCGCCCGCTATCGTGCCCTGCTCGCCGCGCGGGATTCCCAGATGTTCGGTCAGCAGGTA
>JAUWKW010000057.1 GCA_030614035.1 Chromatiales bacterium
CCGGCGAGTGAACGCCGATTCGAGCGGTGCCAGGGATGGCGTAGCGAGATTAAGCGTGCGGCCCCTCCGGGCGGTCCAGCTGCGGTTGAGAGAGGATGCCCTTCGGTCACCCGCGACACGCGATGCGCCGCGAGAACTCGGCCGATAGCCGCCGGGATAAGCTCCTGCGCTAGCCCTGCCTGAGTACCACTATTGGCGGCTCATTGACCGCCTTGCGCGTGGCCAGCGTTCCCGTAACACCGACAATTATTGCACCGGCCAGTAACCCGACGACCCAAAGCGACGGGTCCATCCGGTAATCAAGGTCAAAGAGGTTCTCGGCAAGCACCCAACCAACGGCGGTCGCGCCTAGTGCCGCGAGCAATCCGGCCAGGCTACCCAATACAACGAACTCGACCGCTACGCCCTGCAAAATTTTGCTTCGGCTCGCTCCCAGTGTGTGAAGAATCGCACTTTCGAATCGGCGCTCATCGCGAGTGCCCTGGATTGCCGCTAGCAACACGACCACGCCCGCCAAAAGCGTGAACAGGAAAACGTATTGCACGGCAAGAGATGCCTTGTCGATGACAGAGCGAACCTGCGCCAGTACCACTTCGAGATCCAACAGCGTAATGCCCGGATATTCTTGCAGCAGCTGATTCAATACCTGGCGACGCTCCGTCGGAACGTAGACACTCGATAGATATGTCTGTGGCAACGACATAACGTCGCCGGGGGATAGCACAAAGTAAAAGTTGGGCGCAAAAGAATCCCATTCGATAAAGCGAAGACTCGTTAGCGGCGCCTTGATTTCCTCACCTCCAATATCGAACGTGAACACATCGCCGATCTTCACACCCATATCTCGCGCGACATCTTCATCGAGGGAAATCTGCAGCGGGCCATCATAATCGGCACCCCACCACTGACCGGCACGAACACGATTGCTTTCCGGCAATGTAGCGGTCCAGGTCAGATTCGTTTCGCGACGGCTAAACCCCCGACCACGTGGACTACGAAATTCAAAATCTTCTATTGCCTGATCGTTAACTCGGATAAGTCGCCCGCGAATCAGCGGTAGAAAATCCGGGCTGGTTCCGAGCTCCCGCTCGAACAACGCGCTAATCCCCGGCCAGGATTCGGGCCGAATGTTAATCAAGAAATAGTTCGGCGCATCTTCCGGTAGAGTTCGCTGCCATTCCTGCAGTAAATCATTTCGTACCACCGATAACAGCAACAGCACCATCAGACTGAGACCGAAGGCGACGATCTGTACGATGCTCTCGCGGCCACGTCGAGACACGTTCGCGAGACCATAACGCCACGCGACACCGGCCGCACCGCGGAATCGCGTTAACCCACGGACTAAAAGCCAGCCCGCAATCACTGCTGCCACCGTGGTGCCGACGAGTCCACCGACGATCAACGCCAGCAAACGGAAATCACGCACGATGACGTAAATCATGACGATAAGTGCCGCGATGGCGACGCCGTAAACCAGTCCGGTCCTGAGCTGGGGTGCAGCAAGGTCACGGCGCAACACACGCAACGGGGCGGTAGTCTTGAGTTCCGAAAGATGAGGTAATGCGAACCCGATGGCGATCGTGGCCGCCGTCGCCAACCCTAGCGCGCCTGCCCATAACGAGGCCGTGGGTAACTCGAAGTTCATAAAATCTGCCAGGATTACGGCAAGAAAAAATTGTGCGAAATACCCTATAGCCGTTCCGATTGCAGCAGTCCCGAGGGTTATAACGATGAGCTGCACCATAGTGCTACGTTGAATATACCGTTGCGTGGCGCCGAGGCATTTGAGTAATGCGACGGTATCCAGATGACGAAGGGCGTAACGACGGGCAGCCATAGCCGTGGCCACAGCTGCCAAAATAACCGTCACCAGCGAAGCCAGGTTCAGAAACCTTTGGGCCCGGTCAATCGCCGCGGTGATCTGCTCACCGGCATCATCCAGATCGCGGATGCGTTGAACGCCGCTAAGCCTGGGAGTTACCAGCGCACGAAACTCCTTCAGCCTGACCTCATCGCCCGAAAATAATTGCCTATAGCTGACACGGCTGCCAGCTTGTACGACCTCCATCGCCGGCACATCGGATAGGTTTACGAGCAGAGCAGGCTGCAGGTTCAGAAAGCCGCCGACATTCTGATCCGGGCGATACTCAAGCACGCGCGTAATGTTGAGACTCAGCGTACCGACCTTTACCGTGGCCCCGACATTTAGCCCCAGCCGGGCGAGTAAACCCGGCTCTGCCCAGGCGGTCCCTACTGCGGGAACGTCGCTGGTCTCTCGCGTCGTTCCGAACATTTCGTCAGAGACCAGCAACCGGCCCCTTAACGGATAGCCGCTCGATACGGCGTTGATAATGGCCAGGCTGTTGTCCGGGCCCGATCGAACGACAGAGGGAAAGCCGAGTACCTCCGCTGAATTCAGACCTAGCGATTGCGCCTCGTCCAGATAATTCGGGTCGATCGGATTCGGCGAACGGATAACAAGATCCGCGGCCAGAGTTGCGGAAGCCTGCGCCTTAACGGCCCGCCCGACACGGTCGGTGAAAAAGCCAACGGCGGTCATCGAAGCAACTGCGACAACCATCGCCAACACCAGGACCGTCAGTTCGCCGGCCTTAAAATCACGAAACAAACTACGCAATGCGAACTGCTGATAGGTCATCCGACCAGCTTTCCGGAATCGATTTCGATGATACGGTCGCAACGGCTCGCCAGATCCTTATCATGCGTCACCAGGACCAGCGTGGTTTCAAATTTGTTGTTCATATCGAATAGCAGTGTGCCAACCCGTTCGCCACTCCCGGTATCGAGATTGCCGGTCGGCTCGTCGGCAAACAACACGGTTGGGTTGGTGACAAATGCGCGGGCAATTGCGACCCGCTGTTTTTCTCCGCCGGATAACTGTCGAGGGTAATGCGAATAGCGTTCCGTCAGCCCTACGCTGTCCAACGCTTCCCTGGCGCGGCCGGCGGCACCACCTGTACCGTTAAGCTCCAGCGGCAGCATGACATTTTCCTGCGCAGTGAGCGATGGCACCAGGTGGAAAGACTGAAACACAAAGCCGACATGACGTCCGCGCAGCGATGCGCGACCGTCCTCATCCAGACCTGCCAAGTCCTCGCCACACAGCCAGACACCACCGGACGTTGCATGATCCAAACCGGCAAGCAGGGCCAGCAGGGTGGTTTTGCCAGCGCCCGATGGGCCTACAACGGCCACGGTCTCTCCGCGTTTTACTTCCAGGTCAACGCTGTCGAGTATGGTCAATGATCCCTCAGGGCTGCTAACCTGCTTACTTAAGCCTGCTGCTCGCAATACACAGTCTTCAGCTATGCGTTCTCGATCATCCAAGATAGGTTTGTTCCTGCTTCTAAGCGTCGCATGGCAGTTAGCGTCTGCGGGTGGCGTTGCCAGAACTTTGCTGGTTATCGGCGACAGCCTGAGCGCTGGCTACGGGATCGACCTCGAAGACGGCTGGGTATCGCTATTGCAAAATCGGCTCACGGAGCAAGGGTACGGTTATCGAGTGGTCAATGCCAGCATCAGCGGGGATACGACGACCGGCGGCGCATCGCGCCTGCCCCGCGCGCTCGAATTGCATCAACCCGATATAGTGCTAATCGAACTCGGCGGCAACGATGGCCTGCGTGGAACGCCGATATTTGTCATGAAAAGTAACCTTGCGGCGATGATAGAGGTAGCTCAGAAAAACGGCGCCGAGGTCGTGCTAGCGGGCATGCAGATGCCACCGAACTATGGTGCCGACTATGCCGGGGATTTCGCCGATGTGTACGAAGATCTGGCGGCAGAATACGAAACCGCCCTGATAGAGTTTTTTCTTGCCGGGGTTGCCCTTGACCCCAATATGATGCAGGCCGACAACATTCATCCTAACGAGAAGGGTCAGCCGCTTCTGCTGGAAAACGCATGGGCCGTGCTGGTTACAGGAGTTTTAAAGCCAGCCTCCGCCAGTCTGACGACCGGCGACGAAAAGCACTGAGCCAACCAATCGTTAGTCGGCGAAGGCTTCCGCAATGGTTGCCTGAATTGATTGTGCCGCCTTGCGCGGATCGGGAGCGTTTCGGATCGGGCGGCCGATGACAATATAGTCCGCGCCATCCGCGAATGCCTGTTCAACCGTGACCACGCGCTTCTGATCATCTTCGGCGCGGTTATCTACCGGGCGGATGCCGGGTGTAATGACGAGCAATTGTTCGTCTATGGTCTGACGCAGTGCGGCCAGCTCCAGGCCGGATGCAATGACCCCGTCACAACCAGCTTCCAGCGCCCGGCGGGCGCGCGACAAGACTAAGTCACGCACGTCACAGTCGAAGCCGAGGTCATCCAGGTCACCGCGATCCAGGCTGGTCAGCGCAGTCACGGCGAGAATTTTTACGTCGCCTTTTGCGGCACCGGCCGCTTCCATCATGCTCTGGTTACCGTGCACTGTCGCGAAAGTCACACCACGATTATTGAGGTTACGAACTGCCGCAGCGACAGTAGCCGGTACGTCGAAAAATTTTAAATCGACAAAAATCTGCTTCGCCTGGCCCGCGAGCCAGTCGACCAACTCAAAGTAACCGCCCGACGTGGCCAGCTCGAGGCCGAGCTTATAGAAATGCACTGCATCACCCAATTGCTTCACCATTTTCCGCGCGCTAACGGGGTCCGGAAGGTCCAGTGCGAAAATCAGACGTTCAGATGGTGAAATGGATTTTGCTGCCACGGTTTATACGCGTATTGCCTGGCCGGCGGCATTCTAGCATCCGGCCAGCTGACTAAGCTCAGGTTTCATAGCGGGTCGTCGGGGTTAACCAATCGTTGGTAGGCTGCAACTGCATAGCGATCGGTCATGCCGGCGATGTAATCGGCCACGGCACGCGCGCGCCCGGCAGCACCGCTCTCTGCCTCCCAGCGCTGCGCTTTGTTCATATGCTCGGCGGGCATCACGGCCAAATCGTTCATGTAGGTTTCAAACAGTGCCGTGACGATCGCTGCGGCCTTGCCAGTCATATGCTGAACTTTCTCGTGCAGGTACAGACCACGCTGCAGAAACCGCTTCAGCTGCTGATGTTCGCTGCCGGTCTCGTCGCTCAATCGGACCAACGGACTGCTGTGCTCGCGCACGGCATCGATGTTTTCGGGCCGGGAATCGGCCAGCCGTTGTCGAGTCGTATCGAGCAGGTCCGTTACGATTGCGTTAATCATTCCCCGCACGGTTTCATGAACCAGTGCGCGGCGCGTTATGTCGGGGTAAGTGGTTTTCACCCGCTCGTACTGTTCGCGGAACAACGCCACCTCAGAGAGTTCATCGACAGTCAGAAGTCCGGCCCGCAAACCATCGTCGACGTCGTGATGGTTGTAGGCAATCTCATCTGCCAGGTTCGCGAGCTGTGCCTCCAGGCCGGGTTGCTTGCGGTCGATGAACCGCAGTCCGAGTTCACCCAAGGATCGCGCATTCTTCTTCGAGCAGTGCTTCAAGATTCCTTCTCGAGTCTCGAACATCAGGTTCAGCCCTGGAAACGACGCATACTTTTCCTCCAATTCGTCAACAACCCGCAGCGACTGTAGATTGTGCTCGAATCCGCCGAAATCACTCATGCAAAGGTTCAGTGCGTCCTGTCCCGCGTGGCCGAATGGCGTATGTCCAAGGTCATGCGCCAGGCAGATTGCTTCAACCAGTTGCTCATTGAGCTCGAGTGAACGCGCAACCGTTCGGGCAATCTGCGCCACTTCCAGGGAATGCGTCAAGCGCGTGCGGTAATGATCCCCTTCATGATTGACAAAGACCTGGGTCTTGTAGACCAGCCTGCGAAAAGCGGTCGAGTGAATAATTCGGTCGCGATCCCGCTGGAATTCACCACGGTAGCCATGCTGCGGTTCCGGGTAATGCCGGCCACTGCTCCGGTTTTCCACCGCCGCATACGGCGCGAGACCGGCGTCAGGTGGGCTGGTTTTAGCGGACACGGCGCCAGCCCAACTCAGCGAATGAACTGCGCGCTTAGCAAATCGACCAGCTCGTGCGACGGATAGTCGGCAGTGACACTGGCCGACCCCAGCGCGTCCAGCAAAACCAGGCGGATATCGCCGGCAACGACTTTTTTATCCAGCGACATAGCCTCAAGAAACGCGCGGGGATCGGCCTGGGGCGGTTCGACGGGCAGCCGCAATTTCACGAGCAGGTCTTTGACCCGCTTGGTATCGGCTGCTTCGATACGGCCCAGGCGCTCCGACAATGTCGTAGCCATCATGATGCCCGCGGCCACGGCCTCGCCGTGCAGCCACTCGCCGTAGCCGGCGCAACGCTCAATCGCATGCCCGAAGGTGTGGCCCAGATTCAATAGCGCCCGTTGGCCCTGCTCGCGTTCATCCGCTGCGACAATCGCAGCCTTGATCTCGCAGCAGCGGCGCACAACGTGATACAGACGATCGGGATCCCGCTGCAGTACCGCATCGGCCTCGCTCTCCAGCCAGCCTATCAATTCGGCATCGGCAATCAGACCGTACTTGACGACTTCCGCCAAACCGGCACTCAACTCCCGGTCGGCCAAAGTCTTCAGCGTATCGGTATCAGAAACAACGCAGCGTGGCTGGTGGAACGCCCCAATCAGGTTTTTACCGCCCGGATGGTTCACTCCCGTCTTGCCGCCGACAGAAGAGTCAACCTGCGCCAAAAGCGTCGTCGGCACCTGTATGAAGTCGACGCCACGTTGGTAACTCGCGGCAGCGAAACCACCGATATCACCGATCACACCACCACCTAAGGTCAGCAAGATGCAGTCACGTCCGTAGCCATGCGCCACCAACGCATCGAACACCTGATTGACGGTTTGAAGGGTTTTGGTCGATTCACCATCGGGCAATGTAAGGGTATTGACCTGACAATCCCCAAGCAGTTTTTTAAGCGGCTCCAGGTACAGCGGTTCAACGACTTCGTTCGTGACGATGAGCACATCGCGTCCGAGCACATACGGATCGAGCAGCCCATTGCTGCCGAACAAGCCGCCGCCGATGATAATTGGGTAGCTACGTGCCCCTAGCTCAACAGTCAGTGTGATCATGATCCGCCGCCCTCCAGGTGGGCGAGTTTTTCTTCAATTTCCTTGGCGACAGCGCGGACTTCACGGCTGTCGGTCTCAACAACGATGTCGGCGATTTTCCGGTATAGGGGATCGCGAACGGTCATCAATGCCTCGAGTGTTTCTCGCGGATCACCCGACTTCAGCAGCGGGCGTTCCCGCCCCTTGCGAGTCCGCTCGAGCTGCTGGTCAACCGAAGCGTACAGATAGACCACGGTCCCACGCGACGCGAGCCGTGCACGACTGTCGGGATCAGCAACCGAACCGCCGCCGGTGGCGAGCACGATCGCCTCGAGCGCGGTCAGTTCATCGATCACCCGCTGCTCCCGCCGCCGAAACCCCTCTTCACCTTCTTTCTCAAAGATGAACGGAATATCCACGCCGGTCCGCGACTCGATCTCCTCGTCACTGTCGCAGAAACCGAGCCCCAGGCCCTGGGCCAGCCGGCGACCCACGGCAGACTTTCCGGAACCCATCGGGCCGACGAGGAAAATGCTGGCGCGCGAAGACATAGCGTGGCGAAGTATGCCCGGAACGCGCCCAACGCGCGAACCGCCAGCTTGGGCGACAGCGTGGCGCGGCGGCGCAGGATGCTGGCAGGTAGCGCGGACAAAAAAAGGCCCGGCAGCGCCGGACAGTCTGTTCGAGCTTGGCGGCCGGCTGCACAAAATGGCGGTTTTTCGTGCCAAAAGAATAAG
>JAUWKW010000171.1 GCA_030614035.1 Chromatiales bacterium
TAGCGTATCGGCGGGTAGTACCTCGTCACCTTGGTCGAGCGCAGCCAGGCCTGCCTGACGCTCGATCCATTCGATCTTTGCGCCGGCCGCTTCGAGTACGCGCACTACCGCGGCGGTAATCTCCGGCCCGATGCCGTCGCCCGGAATCAGAACAACCTGGTGAGTCATCATAGGCGCCGCAGTATAGCGAAAACCGGCCGGGGCTATGCCGCGGCAGCCGATTGGATCTTTCGATGGCGGGAAGTTTAGGCCGGTTCTATTTTGGCGCGCAGCTTGCGAATTGCAGCGCCTTCAATCTGGCGGATTCTCTCTGCTGATACGCCGTAGCGATCCGCCAGCGTATGCAGAGTTTCTTTCTGCTCAGCTAACCAGCGAGCCTCGAGAATTTCGCGGCTGCGCTGATCCAGTGAATCCAGCGCATGCGCCAAGTCGGTGCTGGCCTGTTGTGCCGAATTCTCCGTCTCAAGCGCGTCAGCGGGATTGAGGTCCGGGTTTGGCAGATACATTGCCGGCGCATAAGCCGCTTCCTCGTCAGCATCGGGTGCTGGATCGAATGACAGGTCATAGCTGCTCAGGCGGTTCTCCATCTCGGTCACTTCGTGTGGTTTGACGCCTAGATCCATGGCTACCGCGTCGGTTTCCTCCGCCGACAGCCAGCCGAGATTCTTCTTCGCCTTACGAAGGTTGAAAAACAGCTTTCGCTGCGCCTTCGTCGTAGCGACTTTGACCAGGCGCCAGTTTCGCAGCACGAACTCGTGAATTTCGGCACGAATCCAGTGGACCGCATACGTAATCAGACGAACTCCGACTTCGGGGTCAAAGCGCTTGACAGCCTTCATCAGCCCGATATTGCCTTCCTGGATAAGATCGCCGATCGGTAGGCCGTAACCGGAATAGCTGCGGGCAATATGCACGACAAAGCGGAGCTGCGACATGACCAGCGCCCGGGCGGCATCGAGGTCATTGTCGTCCCGAAATTTACGCGCGAGTTCGAGTTCCTCTTGCCTGCTTAGCACAGGTACAGCTTTGACAGTCTGGACGTAGGCTTCCAGGCTGCCGACGGGACCCGCAAGAATCAGGTCCCTTTGGCTGGGTACCAAAGCGGCTTCAGTCATCGTGTTCGATTGCCTCCCTATGCGCGGATCCGGAATTTTAGCACTCGGATGGTTAGAGTGCTAATTGGGGAGCAAGTTCCATCGGAACTTGAACAATGATCCTTGTAAAACAGTAACTTATGCTATTTCGGTTCGATTGCAGCCAGATGCCGCGAGACCGCGGACCAGGCCCCGCCCCAGCCGCACAGGATCCCCGCGGCCAGCACGGCCACAAGGGTCACCCAATCCAGCCCAAGCAGTTCCAGCCCGCCGCCGTAGAGCCCGGTCAACCGTTGCACCGGCGGGGCAAGCAGCAGGTATCCGGCACCGAGCAGTAGCAGCGCGACGATGCCGCCAATGACGCCGTACCAAAGCCCGATGTATAGAAATGGCCGCCGCACAAAACCATTGCTTGCCCCTAGGAGCTTGCAGATCTCGATCTCGTCCCGCCGGTTTTGAATATCCAGCCGTATGGTGTTTCCGACGGTTACGATCACGGCTCCGACCAGCATTACCGCTGCAATCCAGACTCCGCGTCGTAGAAAATCCAGTATCGCGTTCAGGCGGGCAACCCATTCGGTATCGATACGAACCTGATCGACTCCGGGCAAGGCGCGTATTTCCTGTTCCAGCGCGGTCAAGGCCGCGGAAGTAGCCACTTCCGCCGGACGGGCCACCAGCGTGTGCGGTAGTGGGTTGCTATTCATAGAATCCAGTAGCTCGCTGACACCAAAGCCCGACCTGAATTGCTCCAACGCATCATCCGCCGGGATTACTTCGACCGAATCGATAATTTCACGTGCTGCCAAATCGTCGGCAATGGCGGTGGCATTTTCCAAAGCCGTGCCGATCTTCAGGTACACGGAAAAATCCCGCACGCTCTCCCATCCTCCAACGACTACTCTGCCGTTTTGCACCAGTAGGTGCAGGCTAGCGGGCAGAACAAGCGCAACACCGATGACGGCAACGGTCAAACCGGTAGCGACTGGCTGGGCGAGCAAGTCGGCCAGCGCCGTTGCGCAATTGCGCAGGTGCAAAGAAAGATAATGCGTCAGGGTCTTCACAATCCCCGTCTCGCGCCTGTCGATGCCGGACCTGTCACGAAATGTTTCCCTGGTCGATGACTTCGCCGTCTGCCAGTTCGATTCTGCGGTAGTCGAGTTGCTCGAGCAGATTAAGATCATGCGTTGCAATTAACGTCGTTACGCCAACTTCGTTGAAGCGGCGAAACAGATTCATGATGTCCAGCGAAAGCTCTGGATCAAGGTTGCCGGTAGGTTCATCGGCAATAAGTAGCCTGGGTCTGGAAGCTACCGCCCGTGCGATGCCAACTCGCTGCTGTTCCCCGGTAGAAAGATGGCGCGGAGTACTGCGCTCCTTATCCAACAGCCCTACCTGATCCAGTGCGGCGCGGGTTCTGCGCGCGATTTCCCGCTTATTGAATCCGGCAATGACCAGCGGCAGTGCGACATTGTCGAAGGCCGGCCGATCCTCCATCAACTTGTTGTCCTGGAAAACAATACCGATCTTCCGCCGGTGCTCCGGCACCTGCCGCGGCTTCAGGCGCCCTATGTTGCGGCCTTCGACTAGCACCAGCCCGCGAGTCGGTCGCTCAATCAGCGCGATTAGTTTCAGCAGCGTACTCTTGCCGGCTCCCGAGTGACCGGTAAGGAACGCGAACTCGCCGTTGTGCAGTTCCAGCGAGACCTCGCGAAGGGCTTCATGTCCCCCTTCGTATCGTTTCGTGACGCTCTCAAAGCGAATCATGTTGATCCTTCTCCGACATCGGCGTGCGGCTCAAGAAGCGCATCGACGAACTGCTCCGCGTCAAACACGTCCATATCGCTTGCCTGCTCCCCGATGCCGAGAAAGCGAATAGGTACGTCCAACCGGTCAGCAATAGCGACCAGAATGCCACCGCGGGCACCGCCATCAAGCTTGGTCATCGCAATGCCGGTTAAGCCTATCGCTTCATGAAACTCTATCGCCTGATTCAACGCGTTTTGCCCCAGACTGGCGTCGAGTACCAGCATCTTCTCGTGCGGGGCCGCCTCGTCCAGGCGCCCGGCCCCCCGCACGACCTTTTCGAGTTCCCGCATCAGGCCTGCCTGGGTCTGCAAGCGGCCCGCCGTGTCCGCCAATACGACATCAACACCACGGGCGCGGGCCGCCTCGAAGGCGTCGAAAATCACCGCCGCCGGGTCGGCCCCGGGTTCCTGGGATATAACCGGAATGGCGTTGCGTTCACCCCAGGCCTGCAATTGCTCGATGGCCGCCGCCCTGTAGGTATCTCCAGCCGCCAGCATGACCGACAACCCCTGGTCGCTGATTCGCTTGGCCAGTTTGCCGATCGTCGTCGTTTTGCCCGCTCCGTTGACGCCTACCATAAGAATAAGGAAGGGTCGGACCGCGGTTGGGATCGAAAGGGCATGAGCGCGCGGTTGCAGTATTTCCAGTAATACTTCGCGCAACAGCTCTCGCATGGATTCGCTGCCTGGTCCGGTATCTTTAGCCGAGCGGCGGCGAAGGCCGTCAATGATGCGCCGGGTTGCATCGACGCCGACATCGGCCAACAGCAATTGATCCTCTAACTGTTCCGCCAGTTCGTCGTCGAGCTGCCCGCCGGCCAGCCAGTCCAGTTGCCCGACTCCCAGTCGCCGGTGCAGGCGATGTCGCAGGCGGGAAAAAAAACCCGCGCTGGATGATTGCGCTTCCTGCGGCCCCGTTCGCTCCTTCATAAGCGCGAATGTTAACGAATATCCCCGTAACAAACAGGTGGCGGCGGAACCCTGCGGAGATCCTCCGCCCGAGGCGCAGCCCGGCACTCAATTCTGATTAATGCTGGAATCGTTCATCAGGACATAAATGACGCCCGTAGCTTGCCGTTCACCCTTGTATATTCTGCTCGCCGGTACCTTACAGTGCACATACAAAAATCTTATGAAAATCAGCTGTATCGGCGAACAATAACCGCCAACGCGCTGGAATACCGGTGGATTTCATATTTTCCGTACAATTCGCGAACAAATGTTTCGGGTATTAGCCTGAACGTTTTTCCCGCAGCGCGGGTACTTTCTATAGGCGAGTTCGATGACGCAACGTAAAGACCGGGGCGATAAGTCGAAGCTTCGAATCATTGCGGGCCAGTGGAAGGG
>JAUWKW010000201.1 GCA_030614035.1 Chromatiales bacterium
AGTTAAAAATTCGCGCGAGATCGTTATAAAAAGCAAAGCTCATTAGCACCACCAGTATCGCGATCCCGATCTGTTGCCCAATCAGCTGCGCCCGCTCTGACAGGGGACTTCCTTTGAAAGCCTCGAGGACCTGGTAGACAACCTGCCCACCATCGAGCATTGGAATTGGCAGAAGATTCAGAATCCCCAGACTGATACTGACTATCGCCAGAAAACTGAGAAAGGATACCAACCCACCGCTCGCCGAGTAACCAGCATATTGGGCAATATTGATTGGCCCACTGATATTCTTGGCGGAAACCTCGCCAGTGATCATGCGGCCGACCATGCGGACTGTAAGCGCCGACATCGACCAGGTGCGCTTCAGTGCCACCCCGAACGACTCACCGAAGGAGTACCGTTGATCAGCCCGATATCTATCCAGCACGCCAGGTGGAACTGTCGTGGTCGTTCCAATCCATCCCACCGGGTTACCTTCGGACAGCTTGCTGGCGAGCCCAACAGTAAGCTGCAATTCAGCTCCGCCACGCTCAACAACAAGCTGAACGGTTTGATCGGGTTTTGATTGCACCAGACGAACCCAATCAGCGCCATTGTGCACCGGATCCCCATCAAGGCGCAGGATGAGGTCGCCGGGCAGCAAGCCCGCTGTTTCCGCCGGGCTGCCCGCTTGCACGTCCATCACCAGCGGGAACCAGGGCGGCGCCCATGGCGTTATACCCAAGCCGCTGAACATCTTTCCAGGCTCAGTTAATTCGGTCATCTTGCCCTGGACATCGAGCCGTACGGTACGACGGTCATCTTGCCGGTCGACCACCTGCATCGGCATGTCGCCATCAGCAAGTATGGAATCCAGGATCGCCAGAATGGCGCCTTCCCAGGTTGCTACCGGTTGCTCACCCACCTGCACAATACGGTCACCTTCAGCAAGGCCAGCGTTCGCTGCAATTGATGCTTCAGTTACGTCGCCAATGATTGGCTGTGCGCCGGGAACTCCGATGACGAACATTGCCCAGTAAGCAAACACCGCAAAAACAAAATTCATCATCGGCCCGGCCACCAGGACGGCGATTCGTTTGGGTATCGGCTGTCGGTTGAATGCGCGAGGCAGGTCGACAGAGTCTACATTGCCTTCTCTTTCATCCAGCAATTTCACATAGCCGCCCAATGGCACGGCGGAGACGCAATACTCAGTCTGATCTGTACCCCATCGTCGAAGCCAGATTGGCCGCCCAAACCCGATGGAGAATCGCAATACCTTGACCCCGATCAACCGCGCGATCAGGTAGTGACCGTATTCATGTACAGCCACGAGAATGCCAATGGCCAAAACGAACGCGAAAATTGAAGTCAATACCGTGCTCATCAGCGATCCATGATCTCCTCAGGCAAAGCCCGAAAAATTAAGTATTGGACAGTTTGTGCATGTGGCCGTTCCTGCCGCAAAGCAATATCAAGTGCGCCTTGCGGTCGATACCGTTGCACTAACCGGCCGCAAATGCCTGCAGCCAGGACAACTCAATAACGAATAGTGGAACCGCGGCGTTGACGCTATCGATCCGGTCCAGCAATCCGCCATGCCCCGGCACCAGCCTACCACTGTCCTTGAGCCCGGCGTTACGTTTGAACATGCTGACGGTCAGGTCTCCCACGACCGAAATCGCGCCGATACTGAGCCCCAACGGTATAAATTGGGCTACCGGCCAGCCGAAATACAGGCCTCCAAGGCTAGCGCCCAGCGCTGCTCCAACCAGCCCCCCCAGCAAGCCCTCCCATGTCTTGCCTGGACTGACGTGCGGAGCTAACTGCACGCGACCGAACCTGCGACCGACGACGTAGGCCCCGACATCGGCTGCCCAGACAATCACCAAGACCAGAAGAACCAATTCCGCCCCCAGCGGCTCGATGAGAATCAGATTTACGCATGCCAGCCAGCCCGGTAGCAAAACGAAAACACCGCAGATCGCTGTCACGGGCGGCTTTATTACAGTTGGATACCGCAGTATCCACAAGAAGGCGATACCCCACCAAACCAAGCTGCCGCGCAGTACGACAAGCACCCATTCGCGATCAGGTATCAAGCTTCCGACCGCCAACATCAGCGCCGCAATAAAAAGACCGTAGAACCAATTCGCCCTTTTCTGCTTGAAACCGAGAAACCCCCCCCATTCCCACGCACCAATCATGACCAAACTGCTGATTGCCGCTATAGACGCTAACGGCGGCAGTGCAAATAGCACCAGTACCAGCAGAGCTATCAGTAGAATGGCAGTAATTATTCGCTGAAAAAGCGTATTCATTAGTTACTTGCCGACTTCGACCATCGCGATGAGACTATGGCAAGATCAGGCACTAAATTCGGTACGGACAGCAACCTGCTCGCCCGTTTTCCCGTAGCGTCGCTCGCGGTCCGCAAAAAACTTCAGCGCTGCATCAAGGTCAGTAGAATCGAATTCCGGCCACAGCGTGTCGGTAAAATACAATTCCGTATAGGCTATATCCCACAGTAAAAAATTACTGATCCGCCGCTCGCCGCCGGTTCGAATAAGAAGATCAGGGTCAGGTATCCCTCCGAGTGACATATATTTATTGAGTGCAGCTTCATCAACCGTATTGGCGTCCAGCTCACCTTTGCTTACGGCTACGGCAACACGTTGGGCCGCCTGAACAATATCCCAGCGACCACCGTAGGCGAGCGCCAACACAAGTTGCATGCGCTCATTGCCGATGGTCTTCTGCTCCGCTTCGCCCAATCCCAAGCGCAGTCCGCGCGGCAACTGATCGCGATCACCAATGAAATTCAGGCGCACTCCGTTCTCGTGAAGCGAGTCGACTTCGTTCCGCAGAACTTCAACGAAGAGGCTCATGAGACCAGTTACTTCATCCGGCGGTCGTTTCCAGTTCTCACTGCTAAATGCGAACAGAGTAAGAATATCGATTCCACGATCCGCACAGGTTTCTACGACAGTCCTTGTCGCCGTGACGCCTGCGCGGTGGCCGGCGATACGCCGGCGTCCATTCTGCCGGGCCCACCGCCCATTACCATCCATAATGATCGCTATATGTCTGGGTAGCTGCCGTTTGTCTTCTACCATCTGTTTAGCCGTTCTTGCCGAGATTCGTTCGCAACTCAGAATTCCATAATCTCGTGCTGCTTATCTTCCGAGACCTTGTCGATTGCTGCGATGTGCTTATCGGTCAGCTCCTGAATCACATGATGAGCTCGACGTTCGTCATCTTCCGCAATCATTTTCTCCTTTACCATTTCTTTAAGGTCACTCAATGCATCCCGCCGTACGTTTCGAATCGAAACGCGACTTTGCTCGGCTTCCTGTTTCACCAATCGCGCCAGATCCAGCCGTCGTTCTTCAGTTAGATCCGGCAAAGGAACCCGGATGACACTACCAGCAGTGACAGGATTAAGCCCCAGATCGGAATTCCGTATTGCTTTTTCTATGACCGGGACCATCTGCTGGTCCCAAGGAGTAACGGTCAACGTGCGAGAGTCTTCAACGGCTAGGTTTGCAACCTGGTTAAGGGGCACATTCGACCCGTAGTATTCAGCGTTGAGATGTTCTAGCAGGCCTGGGTGTGCACGACCAGTGCGAAGTTTCGTCAATGCCTTGGTGAACGCAAGCACACTCTTG
>JAUWKW010000064.1 GCA_030614035.1 Chromatiales bacterium
AGGTGTTCGCGCACCGTTCGGATGACTGCCGGTTCCTCCAGTTCGTGGCCGGTTTCGGTAGCGACGACGGCGACGACAGCCTCACCGAAGTCGGCGTGTGAAATTCCTACGACCGCGGACTCTGCGACCCCGTCAATCCGATCGATGACCTGCTCGACTTCGAGCGCGTAGACGTTCAAACCTCCGGTGATGATCATGTCCTTGTCGCGCCCGACAATTGCCACATAGCCGTCCGCGTCGATCTTTGCCAGATCACCCGTCCTGAACCAGCCATCTGCTGTGAACTCCTGCGCCGTCTTAGTCGGCATTCTCCAATACCCGGCAAAGACATTCGGGCCGCTGATCTGCAAGTTTCCGACCGACCCTTTTGGCGTCGAATTGTCGTTCACGTCAACGACGCGAACGCTGACGCCCGGCAGCGGTGGTCCGACCATTCCGGGACGCCGTTCGCCGTCCAAAGGATTCGAGGTATTCATTAAAGTTTCCGTCATGCCGTACCGCTCCAGAATCGCGTGGCCGCTGCGTTGCTGGAACGCTTTGAATGTTTCGGGCCGCAATGCTGCCGAGCCAGAGATGAATAGCCGCATGTTAAGGCAGGTTTCAAGTTCAAACTCCGGCGTCTCCGACAAGCGACTGTAATAAGTAGGCACACCCATCATGACTGTGCATTCCGGTAACTGTGCGATCACGGTGTCTGTATCGAAACGAGGAAGAAATACCATGCTTGCCCCGCTCATCAGCGCGCAGCCGGTTGCGACAAACAGACCGTGAACGTGAAAAATCGGTAGTGCATGCAACAGTCGGTCATCAGATGTGAATCCCCAGGCGCGCACCAGCGTATCGGTGTTGGCGACCAGGTTGCCATGCGTCAGCATCGCGCCCTTGGGTTTGCCCGTCGTACCCGACGAATACAACAACGCGGCCACGTCATCGGCGTCACGCGGGATCGTTTCAAACTCCGCTGCGCTCGATCGGCTTGCTTCGATCAGACTGCCGTCAGCGGCGGTGCCCAAGGTCAGCACGGGACAGTCGCGCTTGTTCGCCAAGTCAGCAATCATTGCCTGATTGGCAGGGTCACAGACGATCAGAGACGGTTCGGCATCGCCAATGAAGTAGGCAATTTCTTCCTGTCGATAAGCTTCATTGAGCGGTTGATAGATGAACCCCGCGCGCAGGCAGGCCAGGTACAACCAGAGTGACTCGGGCGATTTTGAAACCTGGACGGCGACCCTGTCCCCGGCTTCCAGGCCAAGGTCGGTCAGGTAATGCGCCAGGCGGGCCGATGCTGACAGCGCGTCGGCATAGCTATAGCGTTGCCCGGCCGGGGTTTCCAGCAGCACCGTGGCGGTGTTTGCCGGGAAGCGTTCCGCGAACCGGCTAAACAGATTGTGATCCGAACTGGTCATGTTCCATCGTCCGCCGCGGCGATCAGTCCATCGCCCGGTTGCCTGACCGGTAATCATAGTAGCGAACCTGCGCCGATTAGTTACTATCCGGGCTGGCATGATGTCCTGCACATCATGTACCGCTACTAAAATAATGAACGATCAAAAAAACCCGGGTGGCGCCCACGTGGCCGTAGCTAAAGGAAAGCCCAGCGTGGCATTGCTGGTGACGTGCCTGGTGGATCTGTTTCGGCCTGCGGTCGGATTTGCTGCCGTCAAACTACTCGAGGAGGCCGGTTACGAGGTAAAAGTGCCTGAGCAAGGCTGCTGTGGCCAACCCAACTACAACAATGGCGACCGGCAAGGCGCCCGGGCGATGGCACGGGGCACAATCGAACGGTTCTCCGGTTACGACTATGTGGTGGTCCCGTCCGGATCCTGCGCGGGCATGCTGAGGATCCATTACCCGGCACTATTCGAACCCGGCAGCAAAGACCAGCAGCAGGCGGAAGACCTTGCTCGGCGAACTTACGAACTCACCAGTTTTCTGTACGACATTGCCGGGGTTACGGAGGTGCAGGCGCAGCTTTCGGCAACGGCGACCTATCATGACGGATGCGCCGGCCTGCGCGAAATGCGGGTGCGCGATCAGCCGCGCGCCTTGCTGGCGTCCGTGGGTGGACTGGAAATTGCCGAGCTCAGTGAACCAGAGGTCTGTTGTGGCTTTGGCGGCACCTTTTGTGTGAAGTACCCGGACGTGTCCGACCGGATCACCGAGAAGAAAATTGCCGACATTCGCAATACCGGAGCCGACTATCTGTTGGCCGGTGATCTTGGTTGCTTGTTAACGATTGGCGGCAAACTGCATCGCGACGGATCAACGATTACCGCCTGCCACGTGGCCGAAGTGCTTGCGGGAATGGCCGAAGCAGACAGCGATGCAGACGACTAGTCTGAAATTCCGACAGCTGGCTAGCCAGGCTCTTGCGGACGAAACATTGCGGACGGCTCTCGGCGATGTAGAGCGCATCATGCCGGTTATCCGGAACAGCGCCCTGGATCAACTCGAAAACCCCGAGGCGTGGTTTGACCGGGCAAGCGCATCCCGGGATCGAACGCTCGCAGAGCTTGATGTTTACCTCGAGGCTTTCGAACAGAAGGTCCAGCAGCTTGGCGGTCACGTTCATTGGGCAGCCGACGGCACCGAAGCCTGCGAGATCATAGCCGGCATATGCGAAACCGCAGGCGCCCGCACGGTGACCAAGAGCAAGTCCATGGTCACCGAGGAGATCGAGTTAAACGCGTTCTTAGAGTCCAGGGACATGACGGTTGTCGAAACGGACCTGGGCGAGTACATCATCCAGCTACGCGGAGAACGTCCCAGCCATATTCTGGCACCCGCGTTGCACGTCACGTTGAGCGAGGTAGCCGAGACTTTTCACCGTCATCATGATCTCGAGCGTGCCGCTCCACTTCGGGAACCGACAGAAATGTTGCTTGAAGCGCGCGCTGTGTTGCGTGACCGCTTCCTGTCAGCAGACGTCGGCATCACCGGAGCGAATTTTCTGGTTGCGGAGACCGGCGGCGTGGTCATCGTGACAAATGAAGGAAATGCCGATCTGACCGCGAGCCTGCCCGATACCCACATAGTTGTAACGGGCATAGAGAAAGTCGTGCCGACACTCGAAGATGCAGGCCTGATGCTACGCCTGTTGGCCCGCTCGGCGGCCGGCCAACGGCTCAGTACGTACACGACGTTGATACACGGGCCGCGCCGCGCCGAAGACTCATCCGGGCCGTCGAATTTTCACGTGGTACTGCTCGACAACGGACGCAGCGATATGCTCGGCACCCAGCTTCAGGAAATGTTGCGCTGTATCCGCTGTTCGGCATGCATTAACCACTGCCCGGTATACACAGCGGTCGGGGGTCACGCCTACGGTTCCGTTTACTCCGGTCCAATGGGCGCGGTCCTGACGCCCGGGCTGGCCGGCCTGCATGCAGCGGCTCATTTACCGAATGCGTCGACGTTCTGCGGGCGCTGCGAGGAAGTTTGCCCGGTGCGTATTCCAATACCGAAAATGCTGCGTTACTGGCGCGACCGCGAATTTGAACGCCGGATGACGCCGCGCTCTGTGCGCTATGGCCTGGATTGGTGGACGCACATGAATGCATCGCCGCGCATCTATAGATCCTTACTCGGTATCGCCGCGCGCTTGTTGCGCGGGCTGTCGAGCCGCGGTTGGATTACGCGCCTACCCGGGCCCGGCCGCGCCTGGACCCGCTACCGCGATATGCCCACGCCAGCGGGCCAGACATTCCAGCATCAGTGGCGGCGAACGCGTGGCCGGGCGGGCGAATCCTGATGACCTCACGCGATGCGATCCTGACCAAGATTCGCAATGCGCGAAGCAATGCCGCTGCGCAGATTAAGCCGGCAGACGATGTGGGTATCCATCCACAGGCAACCCCGGCTGGCGACCTGCTCGGGCAATTCATCGAACTGGCTCGCGCCGAAGTTGCAACGGTGGATGAACTCGGCACAGTTGCCGAAGTGCCGGCAGCCGTTGCCCGCTACATGGAAGAGCAGGGACTTGGCAATCAGCTCGTTCTCGGCCCGGATCCGCAGCTTGGCGATCTGGACTGGCAGTCGATCGCGTCGCTCAAGTGCTCTCAAGAATCACCGCATCCTGACGGGGACACAGTCATAACCGCCTGTTATGCAGCCGTAGCCGACAGCGGGGCATTGGTCGTCGTGTCATCGCCGGATCATCCGGTGGAACTGAACTTTTTACCGGCCAACCATATCGTCGTGCTGCGGCGAGACCAGGTGCTTGAAGATTTTGAGCGGCTGTGGACACAGTTGCGCCAGGACTATGCCGGCAAACCCTGGCCTCGCTGCATCAACCTGATCGTCGGCCCGTCCCGCACCGCCGATTTGGGCTTTCCGCCGAAAATGGGCGCACATGGCCCGGGCCGGGTGCATATTCTTGTTGTTTGATTCCCAATTCTAAAAAAGGGGTCGGGGAATGTTCCGCAAAATATTGATTGGGTTCGCCGTGCTGTTGCTGCTACTGGTCGCAACTGCCGCGATATACCTGCAACGGGTTAACGACTACCAGGCCGATGGCCGGATTGACCTCGACATCCTCGATCGGCCGGTCACGGTCATTCGCGACGAAAGCGGGGTCCCGTACATCTACGCGCAGTCCATGGACGATGCGCTACGCGCCCAGGGTTTCATCGCGGCACAGGATCGGCTTTCCCAAATTGAATTCACGAAATATATGTCCGGCGGACGCCTTGCTGAGCTGATAGGGCCGGCGGGGTTGCGCACAGACATTCGCCATCGCGTCGTTGGAATCCCCCGACACGGTAAGCGGCATGCCGCATTGCTGACACCCGAGGCGCGTCGCTCGATCCAATATTTTCTGGACGGGTTGAATGCTTACATAGAGAACCAGGTCCACGAGCATCCGCTCGGGCTTCGTCTTATGGGGATCGAGCCGACGCCGTGGACCATTGAAGACGCGATGACGATGCGCTATTTCCTGCACTGGTCGAGTACCGGAAATCTGGAATCCGAACTGATTACGCAGGCACTGGTGGACCGACTCGGTGCCGAGCGCGCGGCGGAAATCAGCCAGTTAACGATCAATCCCGATGCGGAGGGATCATCCGCTTTTCGTGCGTCGCCGGACTCATGGAGTGTGGCGGGTCTTCGTATTACCGATCCAGGATGGTTTCAGCCGCTGTCGGAACGGTTTGCGGCCGGCAGTAATCAATGGGTTTTCAGCCCAGGCCGTTCGACCACCGGTGCCCCGGTGTTGGCCAACAATCCGCATATTGATGCACGCCGATTGCCGGGCATCTGGCACCCCGTCGCTTTGATCACTCCGGAGTTTCGTGTCGTCGGTGCAGCTGGACCCGGTACCCCGGGATTTGCAGTGGCCAGAACCAGTCATATTGCATTTGGCGTGACCAATTCGAATGGAGACGGTCTCGACCTGTTCATCGAGCGCGAAGACCCTGAACGGCCCGGTTATTACCTCGAAGGCGAACGTTCGCTTCCATTCGAAACTATCGAGGAAACGCTGCTGGTCCGCGACCGCAGCACCGGCGGCTATCGCGAACAGCCGCTGGTGATTCGCCTGACCCGCCGGGGACCGGTTATCTCCGATCACGGCATGAGTCTTGAGGACGGGCGGGTCATTTCGATGCGCTGGGCCGTACCCGAAACAATGGAACCCGATCCCGGCAGCCTGCCGCTGCTGCGGGCCAGGAACGTCAGCGAAGCCGGTGCGGCGATTGCTCGTATTGCCGCTTATTACAACTATGTCGTTGCCGATATGGACGGCAATATCGCGCATTTCACGGCGGGCTCGGTGCCGATTCGATTGCGCGGCGATGGTTCGGCGCCACTTGAGGTGATGGATGGCAGGGACGCGTGGGCCGGAATGATTCCAGCGGACGAGATGCCGGGCGCCATTAACCCGGCACGCGGCTGGGTCGGCAATGCGAATCACCGGACCTTGCCTGCCGATTACCCGTACGCGTATTCAACGCATTTTGCGCATTCATGGCGCTACCGGCGCATGTTGCAGTTGCTGGACAAGCCCGGCAAATTCAGCCCGGACGATCACTGGCAATTCATGCGGGATGTCGGCAATACAATGGCGGAGGCAATTGTTCCGCTGATGGTGCCGGCGTTACTGGCGCATGAGGACACTCGCGAACTCGGCGAGATCCTCTCCGGTTGGGACTATGTCGATGATCCGGACGCCGTCGCTCCAACCATCTTTCATGCAACGTATCGAAGCTTCGCGCGGCGGGTGTTCACAGACGAGCTTGGCGAAGAACTCGCAATGCGCATGCTGCAGCATGTCTACTATTGGCAGGATCGTCTGTACCGCATGATCGAGGCAAACGAGTCAGATTGGTTTGACGATGTTGATACCGAGGCCATCGAAAGCCGCGATGAACTGTTTTACCTGGCGGCCCTGGATGCGGTTGGTGAGTTGTCGGCGACGCTGGGGTCGGATCCACAGGAGTGGCGGTGGGGGCGCGTGCACACGGTCACATTTTTCAGTCCGCTTATTCCCGGCGAGGCAGCCGCCTCGATACTGGGCGCGGGCACGCATCCGATGTTCGGATCTACCGAAACAATGAATCGTGGCAAATTTTCGTTCAATGACCCGTATGCTGCGACCTACATCGACTCAATGCGTTTCGTCGCCGACCTGAGTGATCCGGACAAGGTCTGGGCCGTACTGGCGGGCGGCGTCAGCGGGCGCCAGTTTGATCCGCACCTCAAGGACCAGGTCGGGCCGTGGCTTTCCGGTGAGCCTCATTACCTTTGGTTCAGTGACGAAGCGATCGAAGCGCACGCGCAATCGGCGCTGCTGCTGACCCCCTAACTGTTTAATCGGGCGCGTCGCTGGATGTTACAAACCCCTATGCCGATAGAGTTGGTGATCTGCTAGACTCGCGCCGCGTCGACCCGGTTGATGAGCCAGCTGGTGCGATATCACTTTTGGTAACCGGGGAAAATTTATGGGTCTGCTGGACCGGCTATTCGGCCCGAACACGATTGACGAGCCGTTCGTCAACAGTCCGATGCGGGATAACTGGTACCAGGCCAGTTCCTACTGGCCGTCATCGTTCTCACTGATCACGACCCTCAGCGACGATGGGTCGACTAATATTGGCCCCTATCAGCTGACGTTCCCGTTTGAGGTCATCAAGGAGCGCTCATTTCTTGTCTGCAGCCGCAAAGGATCGAACACGTCGACAAACCTGAAGGGCAATCCCAAATGTGCGCTGAACTTTGTCGAGTTCAATCGCAAGCACCTGGACAAGATCGTCGGTCTGGGTTATCCGGGCCAGACGACCGAAGAGAAAATGGCGGATAGCCCGTACACGTTGATCGAGAGCCCGACGCCGGGGCGCGGAACCGCGGATGGTTGCCCGCTGATCATTAAGGAGGCGTTTCAGGTGCACGAGGCGCACTGGGACGAGTCCTTCAAGATCAAAGACGACGGCAAGACGCC